>NZ_QTPV01000047.1:0-60387 GCF_003857985.1 Burkholderia sp. Bp9090 | reverse complement strand
CTGTACCGCGCGGGCAATCCGCTCGTTCAGGACATCGTCACGCACTGGGGCGAATGGCGCGACGGCGTGCCGCGCCGTTGACGGCCAGCGTCTTCAGCGAGAGATCGACGCGAAGTTCAATGCGCGTGCGGCGCGGAACGGAACGGCGTCCAGACGGGCGTCGTGTCGTCCCAATGATCGAGCGGCGAAGGAAGTTGATCGTTCATCACAGGCTCCTGCAACTAACTGACTAATCGGGTGTTCGATGGCGGTGTCTCGATGCCGCGCCGCGGATCATCCGCTGCGCGGCGTTGCGCGTTGACCGATGCTCAACGGCCTGCGCCGGCGAGCTGATTGCCTTCCGGTGTCGGGCGATACGGGCCTTGCGCGAGTTCGAGCCCTTGCGGATACGAATTCGCCTTGCGCAGCCAGGCCAGCGTGCCGTCGCGGCGGGCCTGCTCGACTTCCGCGCTGACTTCGGCGCGCGTGCGCGGGCCGTTGTTGTGCTGCGTGTACCACGACGTGTTCGCGTAGTCGCCTGCGTGCGGGGTGGTCGTATCGGCGAAGGCCGGTGCGGACACGGCGAGTGCGAGGGCGACGGCGGAGAGAAGATGGCGGCGGTTCATGACGTAACTCCTGTGTTGGTCGGAGTTGGCGCGTCGGCGCTTGCTCCGGTCCCGTCAAGCGGGATCTGTTCGATGCGCAACGAGGTGCGCGACAGGGTTTACTCTAGGGGGACGTTCCGGCGCGATAAATGCGGCTGACGCGAATTGAATTGTCGTGATGGTGGAACAATCGCGATCCGTACTGTCGGCAGGGTTACTCGAAAATCGCGCACAGCCGCCTGCAGCGGGGCTCCCGGCGATTTAGCGCGACGCGCGTCGTCACGCACGCGGCCGATTGCCGCGCACGGCGCAAAGGTGTGATGCGGATTCAGGAAAGGCGCTGTGCGGGGCGGGGAAGGCGGCACGAACGTGACGCCGTGGCGGCGCGAAGGCAGGACGGCGCGCGGGCCGCACAGCCCGCGCGCCGCGGTTCAGACGATTACGCGACCCATTCGTTGATGACCGGCGTGTCGAGCGCCGGTGCGCGCTCGGCTTCCTCGAACGTGCGCTTGCTGCACGTCGCGTCGAGGCTGCCCTTGCCGCTCAGCAGCGGGCAGCGGTCGAACACTTCGGCGATCCAGTCGACGAACACGCGTACCTTCGGCGACAGGTGCCGGCTGTGCGGATACACGACCGAGATCGGCATCGGCAGCGGCTTGAGGCCGGGCAGCACTTCCTTGAGCCGGCCGTCGCGCAGGTGCGGCAGCACCATGAACAGCGGCGGCTGGATCAGGCCGAAGCCTTCGAGCCCGCACGTCACGTACGCATCGGCATCGTTGACCGACACGATCGCGTTCATCTTGACCTCGACTTCCTTGCCGTCGGTCAGGAACGTCCAGTCGATCGTGCGGCCCGTGCGGCTCGAGAAGTAGTTGACGGCCTTGTGGTCGTTCAGATCCTCGATCGTCCGCGGCTCGCCGAACTTCTCGAGATACGCGGGCGCAGCGACCGACACGCACTCGAACAATCCGACCCGGCGCGCAACCAGCGACGAATCCTGCAGCGCACCGACGCGGATCACGCAGTCGACGCCTTCCTGCAGCAGGTCGACCGGCCGGTCGGACAGGCCGAGCTGCAGGTCGATGTCCGGATAGCGCGTGTGGAATTCGCACAGCGACGGAATCACCAGCAGCCGCCCGATCGAGCCCGGCATGTCGATACGCAACTTTCCGTGCGGCTTGCGGTTGTTGTTCTGGAAGCTTGCTTCGGTTTCCTCGACATCGGCGAGGATCCGCACGCAGCGTTCGTAGTACGCGGCCCCGTCCGGCGTGAGCGACAGCCGGCGCGTGGTCCGGTGCATCAGCCGCACGCCGAGGAAGGCTTCGAGATTCTGGATGATCGTCGTGACGGACGCCCGCGGCAGGCTGAGCGACTCTGCTGCCTTGGTGAAGCTGCTTGTATCGACGACGCGAGTAAACACCTGCATGGCCTGAAGCCGGTCCATCACAACCTCCGCAATCTAATTTGCCGCCCGAACGACAAGGCTGCGCTACCTCATGGGTAAGCGCAGCCTGGATTGTTCGGGGGCGTTGAATTGTGTTGCCGGATTATAGGCATTTATCCGGATGTCTGCCGGACCCAGAATTCGTTCCATCTCGAAATGGATGCTGCATCGTCATGGACGCTTCTGAATTCAGCAAATTCCTGAAAGCCGCGTTGCCCGCCGAAGCCAGAGCCGGCGCGGCACTGACGGTCGCGGAGGTGGAAATCCCCGGCTACGCGCAGGACATCGTGCTGCGCCTCTATCGGCGCGCGGACAAGACCGGATTGCCGGTAGTGCTTTACTTCCACGGCGGCGGTTTCGTGCGCGGCACGCTGGATGACGCCGATTTCGCCGCGCGCTTTTTAGCAGAACGCTTACCGGCTCTCGTAGTGTCGGTCGATTATTCGCTCGCGCCGGCCTTTCCTTTTCCGGCCGCGCCGGAGGATGCGTATCGCGCGGCCGTGTGGGCCGCGACGCGCGCCCGCGCGTTCGGCGGCAATCCGAAGAAGATCGGCGTCGCGGGGCACGATGCGGGCGGCCAGCTCGCAAACTGTCTCGCGTTCATCGCGCGCGATCGCGGCGAAGTGTCGATTGCCGCGCAGGCCCTGTTCGGGCCGATGCTCGACCCGAGCATGACGCGCATCGGCGACGCCGAACGCCTTGCGTCGGACATCACCGCGCGCGAATGCGCGGCCTGTTATCGCGCCTATCTGCCGCAGGCGGCGCAGCGCATGCACCCGTATGCGGCGCCGCTCGAATCGGTGCGCCTCGCGGGCCTGCCGCCGACGCTCGTCGTCACCGCGCAGAACGACGTGCTGCACGTCGAAGCGGAGAAATATGCGGGCTGCCTGATTTCATCGGGCGTGCTCACGCAGGTGATCCGCTACCCGGACGTCACGCACGCGGCGCTCGCGACGCACGAGGCCGCGCTCGAGGAGGCCGTGCGCTTCTTCCAGTGCCGCTTCCAGGCGCGCCAGCCGAACCGTTCCGAATAACCAGAACCAATCCACGCTTATTGGAGATCCACATGGCCATCCTACGCACCTCCCGCTCCCGAATCGCGACCGCGGCGATCGCGACGCTCGCCGTCGTCGGCCTCGGCACGTTCGGCGCGATGCGCGTGAACGCGAACGCGCCCGAAAAGGCGGCAGCGCCGCTGCCCGAAGTCGACGTCGCGACCGTCGTGCCGCAGACCGTCACCGACTGGCAAGGCTATTCGGGCCGCCTCGAGGCGGTCGAGAAAGTCGACGTGCGCCCGCAGGTGTCGGGCACGATCGTCGCGGTGAACTTCAAGGACGGCGCGCTCGTGAAGAAGGGCGACGTGCTGTTCGTGATCGATCCGCGCCCGTACCAGGCGGAAACCGACCGCGCGGCCGCGCAGCTCGCCGCCGCGCAGGCCCGCAACGGCTATGCGCAAAGCGACTGGCAGCGCGCGCAGCGCCTGATCGGCGACAACGCGATCGCGAAGCGCGACTACGACGAGAAGCAGAACGCGGCGCGCGAAGCGACGGCGAACCTGAAGGCCGCCGAAGCCGCGCTGGAAACGGCGCGCATCAACCTCGGCTATACGCGCATCACCGCACCCGTGTCGGGCCGAGTGTCGCGCGCGGAAATCACGCTCGGCAACGTCGTGTCGGCCGGCGCGTCCGCCGCGCCGCTGACGACGCTGGTGTCGGTGTCGCCGATCTACGCGTCGTTCGACGCGGACGAGCAGACCTACCTGCAATACATCAACGGCGCGCGCAACGGCCGCAAGGTGCCGGTCGAGCTCGGCCTCGCGAATGAAACCGGCTACTCGCGCAGCGGCGAGATCGACTCGGTCGACAACCGGCTCGACACGTCGTCCGGCACGATCCGCGTGCGCGCGCGCTTCGACAACGCGGACGGCACGCTCGTCCCCGGGCTCTACGCGCGCGTGAAGGTGGGCGGCAGCGCACCGCACGAGGCGCTGCTCGTCGACGATGCGGCGATCAACACCGACCAGGACAAGAAGTTCGTGTTCGTCGTCGACCAGCAGGGCCGCGTGTCGTATCGCGAAGTGCAGCAGGGCATGCAGCACGGCAACCGGCGCGTGATCGTGAGTGGCCTCGCCGCCGGCGATCGCGTGATCGTGAACGGCACGCAGCGCGTGCGGCCGGGCGAGCAGGTGAAGCCGCACATGGTCCCGATGACGGGCGGCGATGCGCCGTCCGCGCCGCTCGCGGACAACGCGAAGCCGGCCGCACCGGCGAAGGCGGAATCGTAAGCGGCCCGCCGCTTCGATTTCCGCGTTCAACCAGACAGAGCAACCCATGAACATTTCCAAATTCTTTATCGACCGGCCGATCTTTGCAGGAGTCCTATCGGTGATCGTCCTGCTCGGCGGGGTGATCGCGATGTTCCTGCTGCCGATTTCGGAGTATCCGGAAGTCGTGCCGCCGTCCGTGATCGTGAAGGCGCAGTATCCGGGCGCGAACCCGAAAGTGATCGCCGAGACGGTCGCGTCGCCGCTGGAAGAGCAGATCAACGGCGTCGAGGACATGCTCTACATGCAGTCGCAGGCGAACAGCGACGGCAACATGACGATCACCGTCACGTTCAAGCTCGGCACCGATCCGGACAAGGCCACGCAGCTCGTGCAGAACCGCGTGAACCAGGCGTTGCCGCGCCTGCCGGAAGACGTGCAGCGGCTCGGCATCACCACGGTGAAGAGCTCGCCGACGCTGACGATGGTGGTCCACCTGATCTCGCCGGACAACCGCTACGACATGACCTACCTGCGCAACTACGCGCTGATCAACGTGAAGGATCGCCTGTCGCGGATCCAGGGCGTCGGCCAGGTGCAGCTGTGGGGTTCGGGCGACTACGCGATGCGCGTGTGGCTCGATCCGCAGAAGGTCGCGCAGCGCGGACTGTCGGCCGAGGACGTCGTGCAGGCGATCCGCGAGCAGAACGTGCAGGTCGCGGCCGGCGTGATCGGCGCGTCGCCGTCGCTGCCCGGCACGCCGCTGCAACTGTCGGTGAACGCGCGTGGCCGTCTGCAGACGGAAGACGAGTTCGGCGACATCGTCGTGAAGACGACGCCGGACGGCGGCGTCACGCATCTGCGCGACATCGCGCGCATCGAGCTGGACGCGTCCGAGTACGGGCTGCGCTCGCTGCTCGACAACAAGCCGGCCGTCGCGATGGCGATCAACCAGTCGCCGGGCGCGAACTCGCTGCAGATCTCCGACGAAGTGCGCAAGACGATGGCCGAGCTGAAGCAGGACATGCCGGCCGGCGTCGACTACAAGATCGTCTATGACCCGACGCAGTTCGTGCGCTCGTCGATCAAGGCCGTGGTGCACACGCTGCTCGAAGCGATCGCGCTGGTCGTGATCGTCGTGATCGTGTTCCTGCAGACCTGGCGCGCGTCGCTGATTCCGCTGATCGCGGTGCCGGTGTCGATCATCGGCACGTTCTCGCTGCTGCTGGCGTTCGGGTATTCGATCAACGCGCTGTCGCTGTTCGGGATGGTGCTCGCGATCGGGATCGTGGTCGACGATGCGATCGTGGTGGTCGAGAACGTCGAGCGCAACATCGAAAGCGGGATGAACGCGCGGGCGGCGACCTACAAGGCGATGCAGGAAGTGAGCGGGCCGATCATCGCGATCGCGCTGACGCTCGTCGCCGTGTTCGTGCCGCTCGCGTTCATGTCGGGCCTGACCGGCCAGTTCTACAAGCAGTTCGCGATGACGATCGCGATCTCGACGGTGATCTCGGCGTTCAACTCGCTGACGCTGTCGCCGGCGCTGTCCGCGATCCTGCTGAAGGGCCACGGCGACAAGGAAGACTGGCTCACGCGCGTGATGAACCGCGTGCTCGGCGGCTTCTTCCGCGGCTTCAACAAAGTGTTCCATCGCGGCGCGGAGAACTACGGCCGCGGCGTGCGCGGCGTGCTGTCGCGCAAGACCCTGATGCTCGGCGTGTACCTCGTGCTGGTGGGTGCGACCGTGCTCGTGTCGAAGGTCGTGCCGGGCGGCTTCGTGCCCGCGCAGGACAAGGAATACCTGATCGCGTTCGCGCAGCTGCCGAACGGCGCGTCGCTCGACCGCACCGAGAAGGTGATCCGCGACATGGGTTCGATCGCGCTGAAGCAGCCGGGCGTCGAGAGCGCGGTCGCGTTCCCGGGGCTGTCGGTGAACGGCTTCACCAACAGCTCGAGCGCGGGCATCGTGTTCGTTACGCTCAAGCCGTTCTCGGAACGGCACGGCAAGGCGCTGTCGGCCGGTGCGATCGCCGGTGCGCTGAACCAGCAGTACGGTGCGATCAAGGATTCGTTCGTCGCGGTGTTCCCGCCGCCGCCGGTGCTCGGCCTCGGCACGCTCGGCGGGTTCAAGATGCAGATCGAGGATCGCGGCGCGGTCGGCTACGCGAAGCTGTCGGATGCGACCAACGACTTCATCAAGCGCGCGCAGCAGGCGCCTGAGCTGGGCCCGTTGTTTACGAGCTACCAGATCAACGTGCCGCAGCTGAATGTCGATCTCGACCGCGTGAAGGCGAAGCAGCTCGGCGTGCCGGTCACCGACGTGTTCAACACGATGCAGGTGTATCTCGGCTCGCTGTACGTGAACGACTTCAACCGCTTCGGACGCGTGTACCAGGTGCGCGTGCAGGCCGACGCGCCGTTCCGTCAGCGCGCGGACGACATCCTGCAGCTGAAGACCCGCAACGACCGTGGCGAAATGGTGCCGCTGTCGTCGCTCG
Organism: Burkholderia sp. Bp9090; assembly: GCF_003857985.1. Lineage (NCBI taxonomy): Bacteria > Pseudomonadati > Pseudomonadota > Betaproteobacteria > Burkholderiales > Burkholderiaceae > Burkholderia > Burkholderia sp. Bp9090. The sequence goes on along the minus strand of NZ_QTPV01000047.1, from coordinate 53,595 downwards.
TCACGGTGACGCCGACGTTCGGCCCGGAAATGGTCGTGCGCTACAACGGCTACACCGCAGCCGACATCAACGGCGGCCCGGCGCCGGGCTTCTCGTCGGGTCAGGCACAGGCGGCGATCGAGCGTATCGCGCATGAAACGCTGCCGCGCGGCGTGCGGTTCGAATGGACCGACCTCACGTACCAGCAGATCCTGGCAGGCGATTCGGCGATGTACGTGTTCCCGATCAGCGTGCTGCTCGTATTCCTCGTGCTCGCCGCGCTGTATGAAAGCCTGACGCTGCCGCTCGCGGTGATCCTGATCGTGCCGATGAGCATTCTGTCGGCGCTGACGGGTGTGTGGCTCACGCAGGGCGACAACAACATCTTCACGCAGATCGGCTTGATGGTGCTGGTGGGGCTGTCCGCGAAGAACGCGATCCTGATCGTCGAATTCGCACGCGAACTGGAGCATGACGGCAGGACGCCGCTCGAGGCCGCGATCGAGGCGAGCCGGCTGCGGCTGCGCCCGATTTTGATGACATCGATCGCCTTCATCATGGGTGTCGTGCCGCTCGTCACGTCGACGGGGGCGGGTTCGGAAATGCGCCATGCGATGGGTGTCGCGGTGTTCTTCGGGATGCTCGGCGTGACGCTGTTCGGGCTGATGCTGACGCCGGTGTTCTACGTCGTGCTGCGCACGCTGGCGGGCGGCAAGATCCACGTCGCGGGCAAGGACTCGGCCGGTTATGGCGTGTCGCCTTCCGGTGCGCCGGCTACGGATGCTTGAGGACAACAAGATGGACAACATGCACAACACGAATGGCCTGATGCGCTTCGCGAAGGTGGCGGCCGCGAGCACCCTGCTCGCGACGCTGCTCGCCGCGTGCGCGGTGGGGCCCGACTACAAGCGCCCGGACGTGTCGACGCCCGCGGCGTTCAAGGAAGCGCCGACGCTCGCGGCCGGCGAACAGGCCGGCACGTGGAAGACCGCCGAACCGGCGGACGGCGAGCATCGCGGCGAATGGTGGAAGGTGTTCGGCGATCCGGTGCTCGACTCGCTCGAGTCGCAGGCGCTCGCCGCGAACCAGAACCTGAAGGCCGCGGCGGCGCGCGTCGAGGAAGCGCGTGCGGCGACCCGCACCGCGCGCTCGCAGTGGTTTCCGCAGGTCGGCGCCGGGTTCGGGCCGACGCGCGAAGGGCTGTCGTCGGCGTCGCAGTTCCAGCCGCAGGGCACGGGCCCGACCACCGCGACGCTGTGGCGCGCGCAGGGCACGGTGTCGTACGAGGCCGACCTGTTCGGCCGCGTGAGCCGCAACGTCGAGGCGTCGCGTGCCGACCAGGCGCAGAGCGAGGCGCTGTTCCGCTCGGTGCAGCTCGCGCTGCAGGCGGACGTCGCGCAGAACTACTTCGAACTGCGCCAGCTCGACTCGGACCAGGACCTGTACCGCCGCACGGTCGAACTGCGTGATCAGGCGCTGAAGCTCGTACAGCGCCGCTTCAACGAAGGCGACATCAGCGAGCTCGACGTGTCGCGCGCGAAGAACGAGCTGGCAACCGCGCAGGCCGATGCGGTCGGCGTCGCGCGCCGGCGCGCGGCGTCCGAGCATGCGCTCGCGATCCTGCTCGGCAAGGCGCCCGCGGACTTCGCGTTCAAGGAAACGCCGATCGTGCCGGTCGCGGTGAAGGTCCCGCCGGGTCTGCCGTCGGCATTGCTCGAACGCCGCCCGGACGTGTCGGCGGCCGAGCGCGCGATGGCGGCCGCGAACGCGCGGATCGGTCTCGCGAAGTCGGCGTACTTCCCGAAGCTGGATATCACGGGTGCATTCGGCTATGAGGCGTCGACGCTCGGCAACCTGTTCATGTGGTCGAGCCGCACGTTCCTGCTCGGGCCGTTCGCCGGCACCGCGCTGACGCTGCCGCTGTTCGACGGCGGGCGGCGGGCGGCCGGCGTGCAGCAGGCGCGCGCGCAGTACGACGAGCAGGTCGCGAACTACCGGCAGCAGGTGCTCGTCGCGTTCCGCGAGGTCGAGGACAATCTCGCCGACCTGCGTCTGCTCGACGACCAGATTCGCGCGCAGGATGCGGCCGTCAATGCGTCGCGCCGTGCGGCGACGCTGTCGCGGACGCAGTATCAGGAAGGCGAAGTGGCCTATCTCGACGTGATCGACAGCGAACGGTCGGTGCTGCAGTCGCAATTGCAGGCGAACCAGCTGACCGGGGCGCAGGCCGTGTCGACCGTGAACCTGATTCGCGCGCTGGGCGGCGGGTGGGGTACGGTGCCGACGGCAGTCGGTGGCACGTCGTCCGGCAAGGAGGACGTCGCCGCACGTTGATGCAGCGGCGGCATCGCCGCCGCAGGAAGCAGTCGATGAACAAACCCCGGTTCGTGACGACACGAATCGGGGTTTTTTATTGGCGGTCGGCCTCGGCGCTTGCTCCGGCGCGTGCGCAACGGCGGCAGTTGCAACTAACGGTCTATCCGGCCGAGCGTTGACGAATGCGGCGGTGCGGAGCGCCGCGCCGCCTACTCGGGTTACTCGCTACGCAATTTCCCGACAATCTGCAATAAGCCGATATCTCGCCGCGGGGGCCGTCACTACCATCCATCGATATCGATTCCGCGTCGTTCGCGGATGACCTGATGGAGCCATATCGGATGGCGCGAGCACTCATGGAGCCCGTGACGAGCATCGACGCGGGACGGCGGTTCAGGCGAAGCCGCGCGCTTGCCTGGATGGCGATCGGATTGACGCTGCTGCTTGCATACGGCATTGCGCGGTATGTGTCGCGCGCCGCGCCGGCGGTCGTGCTGCCGCAGCGCTTCAGCGTCGACGTCGATCGGGCCCGGCCGCCGTGGGCGCGGCCCGTGATCGCGATTCGCGACGGCGTGCCCGCGCATATCGACGTGCATTCGAAGGAAGCGGGCGTCCTGATGGCGCACGAAATCCCGGGCGCGCTCGCGGTGTGCGCGTCCGGCCGCGAGCAGTCGATAGACATCGTTCCGGTCGGCATCACCGGGCGTTTCTCGCTGCATTTCCACAGCCGGACAGGCGACCCGATCGAAGTCGCCGTGATCGAGATCTACCCGCGGCCGTGACCGCACCGTTATTCCATCACGACAAACAACACGGAAGGAGACAACGATGCAATTACCGATTCGCGCAGCGATCGCGCTGTCGCTCGGCATGTTCATGCTGGCCGGCTGCGGCGGAGAAGCCGACGACACGCCGGCGGCCGCACCCGGCGTATCCGTCGCCGACTATGTCGTGCCGCGCGTGCCGAGCTGCAGTCCGGGCGATGCGCTCGAGACCGCGCTGCAGGGGCAGGTGCCGGCCGCGCTTCGGCAGGCCGGCTTCGGCGGCTTCAACTGCAACCTGAAGCGCGTCGGCCAGGTGCAGGGCGAAGGCGCGTCGTGGTCCGCCGCGACGTATACCGACCGAAAAGGCCAGACCTGCTTCTACCACGCAACGATGGGCGCAAGCGCGCAGTTCAACAATCCCGACGCGCCGCCGCGCGTGAATCCCGGCGTGCCGGTGATCGACATCACCGATCCGGCGCAACCGATGCGGGTGAGTTCGCTGACGTCCACGTCGATGATCGATCCGTGGGAATCGCTGCGCGTGAACGTCGCGCGCGGAATTCTGGCCGCCGACAACGGACTGGGCGGCGCTGGCGGTCCGGAGATCGACCTGTACGACGTTGCTTCGGACTGCACACGGCCGCAGTTGCTGGCCAGCGTGCCGGTCGGCACCGGCACGGACGGCGGCGTCGTCGCGGCGACCGCGCCGCTGGGTCACGAAGGCGGATTCTCGCCGGACGGACTGACGTACTACGTCGGCGGGGCGTTCACGAAGTCCTATTACGCAATCGACCTGACCGTACCGACCCGGCCGAAGATGATCTCCGCCATCAGCCTCGCGGAGCTGGGCATGGGCTCGTTTTCGCACGGCCTGTCGGTGAGCGAGGACGGGACCCGCGCGTACTTCGTCGCGTCGGGGAACGGCGGCCCGGCGGTCGGCATGAGCGCACCGCCGCTGAACGACGCGAACGCGAGCGGCGACAACGGTTTCTTCGTCGTCGACACCAGCGAAGTACAGAGCCGGCGCCCGAATGCGCGGATGCACCGGATCGCGACGGTGCCGGTACGGGACGGCAGCATCGCACAACATACGATCTCGTTCTCGGTGGCGGGAAAACCGTATCTGATCGAAGTCGACGAGGGCGGGGCCGGCGGGATTCAGGATCCGGGTGCAACGGCCGTCAAGGCCGCATGCAATGCCGGCATGGCGCCGTTCCCGATGGGGCACATCTACGACATGTCCGACGAAGCGGCGCCGCGGCTGGTGTCGGAACTCCGGCTCGAAACGCACGCGATCGCGAACTGCAGCAAGGTCATTCCCGATGTCGTGGGCCTGAACACGTTCACGTACGGCGCGCACTACTGCAGTGTCGACAACCGGCAGAACGCGACCGCGCTCGCGTGCAGCTACTTCAATTCCGGCATTCGCGTCTTCGACATTCGCGACCCGTCGAAGCCGAAGGAGATCGCGTACTACAACCCGGCGTCCGCGAAGTCGCCGGGCGCGGGCTCCGCGCATCTCATGTTCGGCCAGTACCGCGCAGGCGGGCCGGACTGGTGCGCGGCGCGCCTCGATTTCGACTTCGACCGGCATCTGCTGACCACCGCGTGCCAGGACAACGGCATGCTGGTCCTGTCGTTCGAGAACGGCAGCTGGCCGTTCCCGCAAAGCACGAAAGCATCGGGGATCGGCAATTGACGCGCGTGAGCCGTTGCCTGCTGGCGTGCGCGATCGCACTCGCGATGCCGCTGACCTGTGCCGGCTTCGAGGCCGACGTGCATTTCGGCCTCACGCTGTGGCTGGCGCAGCAGGCCGGTTTCGCGCCGCGCGACGCGGAAGCGATCGCGCTCGCGGATCAGCGTATCGACGCGGGTTCGATCGAGTACATGACGTCGCCGCTGCAGTACGCGTGCCTGTCGCGGTTCGTCCCGGATGCCGTCGATGCGCAGGTCCGGCACTATCCGGGCGCGCGCAGCGCGCCGGCCGATGCGCAGGCCAGAACCGTCGTGCCCGGCGGGCAGGCCGCGCTGGCGCCGGTCGACGCGGCGCTCGGCAAGGCCGGCGGCGGCAAGGCCGCGTTCATGCTCGGCGAATTCGGCCGCGCACTCCATGCGTGGCAGGATTCGTGGGCCCATCGCGGCACGCCTTCCGTCCCGGCGTGGCATCGCGACGGGATCGAATGCGATGCCGGCCTGGCAATGGCGGCACCGCTCGATCAAGGCGCGCCGTCGAGTCATGCGGCGGAGCTCACCTGGCGTCGTTCCGCCGACGTGGAGGAAATGGCGAAAGCGACCTATCAGCAGATGATCAGGTATCCTAAGATCGATGGCGCAACCCGGCGTGCGACGCCGTGGGATCAGGTGCGGCCGCGGCTTGCCGGCTTCGTCGATGCGAGAACGAAGCGGGCCAAGTCGGACTGGTTCGTTGCGAACGGCGTCGCGGATACGTCGTTTCTCGACGGCATCAGCCTGCCGGACGGTCCCGTGTGGAAAGCCGTCAGATGGCACGGGCGGCGCGACCTGCCGCCGCCGCTGTCGCCGACGGTGCAGGCCGGCATCGATCGTGATCTCGTCGATTTCTACACGCGCTTTTTCAGCGACTGGGTCACGACGTCGCCGGTCGACACGCGCTGGCTGCCCGCTCTTTTCGCCGAACGCGGGCACCCGCCCGACGCTGCGCTGGTCAACGCGCTCGTCGGATGGCGACTGAGGGATCACGGTGCCTGTCTCGCGGCTGGCGGCGCGCAGCGTTCGGCAGCGCAGTCGTACGCTGCTGCGCGCAACCGGGCATCGTTCGAGGTGTTCAAGTCATTGAACGACGCCGTGCTGCCGCTGATCGTGGAAGGGGAAAAGCCGTCGCCGGTCCTGCCTTTCCTGGTGTTTCCGCTAGCGCGTTCGAGCGACGGAACCAAGCGTGCCGTGGCACTGATCAAGTTGCTCGACGCACCATACGACACCGTGGGTATCGTGTCGGAGAAGCGCGACGGTTCGGGCTGGAAGGTGACGGGATGGATTTCGTCTGCTGATTATTGAGCGGGAAGATCTTGAAATGCCGGAAGATATTGCATACGGCGCGGCGCGCGCGAGGAACCGCTTCGAAGGAGCTGCATCGGGCACGAAGAGGTGGCTGGCAGCGTCGCCTTTGTCGCTTGTCATGTTCATCATGCCGGCTGACGCGAGCGCGCATGCCTGGAACATTCCGTACTACTTACCGGTTCCGTTGTGGCTGTATGCGTATGCGGCCACCGGCACGCTGATGGTTTCGTTCATGATCCTGGCGTTTGCGTCCGGCACGCGTGTTCCCGATCCGGGATGGCATCCGGGAACACGCGTACACGCGCTGCGAATCCCGGCTGCGATCGTGAAAACAGGGCAAATCCTGAGTGCAGCATTCGTCGCGCTCCTGATCGTCGCTGGCATCGCGGGAACTGCGAACCCGTTCCTGAACCTCGCGATGTCGGGTTTCTGGCTCTGGTTCTATCTGGGTTCGGTCTATGCCAGCGCGATACTGGGCGACGTCTACGCATTGTCCAACCCGTTTGCGCTGCTGCTGCGAATCGCCGCGCGCCGTTTCCCTGCGATGGAACGCGGGCGCTATCGCTATCCGCCACGCCTCGCGTCATGGCCCGCGCTGGGCGGCTATATCGCGCTCATCGCGCTGGAACTGTTCGGGGCCGCACGGCCTCGGGATGCGAGCGTGTTTCTCATTGCGTATGCTGTGTACGCGCTGATCGGCGCATGGTGCTTCGGGCGCGAGCGGTGGCTCGTCCACTGCGATACGTTCGGCTTGCTGTGCAGGTTGTGCGCGAAACTGTCGCCGCTGAAATGGCGCACGACGGGCGGCCAGCGCGTGATCGTCGAACCGCGAAACCCGCTTGCCGACCTGTCGCGCGCACCGGCGGATACCAGCATCGTCGCGTTTCTGTCGTTCATGCTGTCGTCGACGGCCTACGACGGGTTGCGCGACACGGCTACGTGGAACGCGTTCTTCTGGCGCCGCATCTATCCGCACGTCGTCGATCTGCTTCCGTCGCTCGGGAAAAGCTATGCATGGTCCGCGGAGATCCTGCTGACGTGGCAATGGCTCGCGTTCGCGGCCGTCGGCGTCGCGTATTACCTGCTGTTCCGCGGGTGCTGCGCGCTGGGTGCGATCAGTTCGCGGTCGTCATCGGATGGGGCGGTCTTTTCGCAGCAGTTCTGTCTGATTTTGCTGCCGATCTCGTTCTTCTATAACGTCTGCCACTACTTCACGCTGTTCCGGGACCAGGGGCGGCAGATCGTCCGGCTTCTATCCGATCCGCTCGGGTTCGGCTGGACGCTGTTGCCGGTCGCGGCCGCGGATGATCAGGTGTCGGCTGCACAGGCGCTTATCAACGTCGGATACATCTGGCATGCGCAAGTCCTCCTGATTCTCGCCGGACATATCCTGAGTGTGATGCTTACGCACGCGATCGCGCTGCGCAGCGGCAATCCGGCCGGTCGCGCGATCGTCGGCCAGTTGCCGCTGCTGGCCTTGACGATCGCACTGACGATCAGCGGCCTGTGGATTCTGTCGCTTCCGTTGGCGTAACGGCCGCGGCACGCGGCTTGAGTTCGGACGGCGACACGCCCCAGCGCTTGCGGAACGTCGCCGAAAAGTGGCTCGCCGACGAGAAGCCGCAGTCGAGCGCGGCTTCCGTCACGTCGCAGCGGCCGTGCTCGATCAGGCGGCGGGCGGCTTGCAGGCGGCTTTCGATGATGTACTGATGCGGCGTCAGCCCGTTGGCCTTCCTGAAACTCCGGATGAACGAATAAAGATCGCCCGGGTAGCCGACCGCATCGGCCACTGTCGTCAGCGTCAGCGGGCTCTGGAAATTGTCCCGGATGTACTCGCCGGCCCGGCGCATCATCGCCTCGTGCGCATATTGCTTCGCGTGCGGCCGCGCTTCCAGATGCAGCATCCGGTGCAACGCGGCGGCCCCGAGTGCTTCCGCGTAGGTCGGGCCCTGCGGCATCCCCGCGACGGCGTCTTCGTGGAGGCTGCGGACGATCTGCGTGAGCAGGTCGTCGATCACGTCCATCCGCAGCGCCGCCGACGCGAACCACAGGTCGGACTGAAGCCCCGTTCGCGACAGCCAGGCCGAGTCGAAGTGAACACTGAGCCATTCGATTTCGCTGGACCATCGGCCGGAAAACGAGAATCCGGGCGGCGCATAGGCGAGCGGCCCGCGGATGCGCGTCGCTGCCCACCGGCCGCCGCTCGTGCGCAACTCGAGCGTCGTCGGTGCCTGCAGGTACATGCCGAGGATCGGGCCGGTCGTCTCCAGATCGACGACTTCGGTGGCGCCCGCGATGTAGTGCTCGATCGCGACGGCCGCGCGCGACGGGGCGACGGGCTGCCGTCTCCACTTCTGCGGCGGATGCCAGCTGACGCGGCTTCCGTTCGGCGCAATCGTGCAGACGTCCCTCATGGCTGGGCGGCTGACCACGCGTTCTCCTATCGTCTGATCTGGCGAGCGGTTCGCTCGAACGAACACACTGTAGGTCGCGATGCTTACTCGATTCTTACCTCGCGCCGCGCGTGCGTCGACGTCGCGATCGGCCGGCGGCACGCGATGTGCCGGCTGCTGCCGCGACGATCAGGTAGGGTCGGCTGCCGAGCGCAGCGCACGCACCAACTCGCTCGCCGCCTTGCCGAGCCCCGTGTGCTTCGGTCGCCGCAGATACACGGGCAGCGGCAGCCCGTTGCGGATGTTCGCGAACACGAGCGGCGCGAGTTCGCCGTCGGCGACATACCGGCCGATCAGCGATTCGGGCAGGTTCGCCCAACCGTGCCCGGCCTTCACGAGCGCGATCGCGGTCGCCATGTCGGTCACCTTCCACGTGCGGTTGCCGATTACTGGCCGCACATCGGTGAGCGGCCGTTCCGGGTCGGCGATCACGATCTGCCGGAACCCCGACAAGCGCTCGATCGCCTCGGGATGCGCGGCTTCGGCGATCGACGGATGACCGGGCGCGGCGACGGCGATCAGCGTCTCGGTCCACAGCGCGTGGATCTGTTCCTGCGGATGAAGATCGAGCCCGCCGTACGCGACGCAGAGATCGACGGCGCCGCGATGCAATGCGTCGACGATCGCGTCCTGTGGCGCGGTGACGATGCTGATCGCAAGCGCCGGATACTTCGCGGCGACGGCCGTCAGCGCACGCGCAACGGGCGCGCTGTCGAGCTCCGCGGCGAGGCCGAGCCGCAGCGTGTCCTCGACGCCTTCCGACAGATGCTGCGCATGCGCGCGCAGCGCCTGCAGCCGTTCGGCGATCGACCGTGCATCGGGCAGCAGCGCAGCCATCGCGGCGGTCGGCGTCGGCTCGCGCGTGCCGCGGTCGAACAGCACGAGGTCCAGCTCGGCCTCGAGATTCGCGATCGCCATGCTGACTGCCGAAGGCGTGCGGCCGAGCGCACGGGCGGCCGCCGAGAACGAGCCTTTGTCGATGACGGTCAGCAGCATGTCGATGTGGTCGCTGGTCAGCATGCGTGGCTTCCTGTCAGAAAAATTGAAAGGACCTGACTTTTGCCGGCGAAATGCCCGCTGTAGTCTCGCCACCTTGTTCGATATGAAGGTGGTGGGTCATGCAAGGTTGGAAGAGACGCATAGTCTACGTCGTGATGTTCGAGGTGCTCGGCATCCTCGTCGCGTCGTCGGTGCTCGGCATGCTGAGCGGCGCGAGCGCGACGTCGAGCGGCCTGCTCGGCATGATGATCTCGACGACGGGCGTCATCGTCAATTTTCTGTACAACCTGGGGTTCGAGGCGTGGGAGCGGCGGCGTGCGGAAACGACGCGCACCGTCGCGCGGCGCGTCGTGCATGCGATCGGTTTCCAGGTCGCGCTCGTGACGTTCCTGATTCCGCTGATCGCGTGGTGGCTCGGCGTGTCGCTGTGGCAGGCGTTCCTGTACGACGCCGTGCTGATCGTGTTCTTCCCGATCTTCACGTTCGCGTACAACTGGTCGTTCGACAGCGTGTTCGGGTTGCCGGATGCGGTGACGCGCAAGCCCGAACCGATCATCTGACGTGGAGGCGGGCGAAGCGATGCGGGGCAGCCCGTATCGCTTCGTTCAGGAAAGGGGCGGGAAGTGACGGGAAGTGACGGGCGGAGCGAATGCCGCCCGCGAGCGTTACGCGGCGACGAACTCGTGCACGTAGCGGTTGAACACGGCGGGGCTCGCCGTGTTCATCCCGTGCGATGCACCGGCGACGGTCTGCCGTTGTGCATCGCCGATCCACTGCGACAGCGTGTCGACGTTGTTGCGGAACATCTTCGGGCTGCGCTGGCCGTCGATCAGCAGCGTGCGGCACGCGATATCCGATGCCGTGTGCTGCGAATACGCGGGCAGCGGATCCTGCAGCTGCTTCGGCAGCGTGCTCGCGTTGTCGATCGCCATCGTGCGAAAGCGCGACGTGCTCTTCTTCCAGGCGCCGGGCAGGCTCACCGAGTCGACGAACATCTCGAGGCCGGCTTCCACTTCGCCTTGCCCGATCAGGTTCACGGCCTGCGTGCGCAGGGCGATCGCGGCGGCCGGCAGCGCGGCTTCGCGCACGCCCGGCTGTTGCAGCGGGCCGCCGGGATCGGCGAGCGTCAGCGTGTCGACGAGCTGCGGATGCTGGCGCGCGACGTTGAACGCGACGCTGCCGCCACGCGAGTGGCCGACGAGATGCACGGGGCCGAGATCGAGCGCGTCGATGAATTCGGCGAGCTCGTCGACGTGGTTCTGCCAGCTGAACTCGTCCTGGATGCCCGCCTCGACGGCCGGCCAGTAATGGCTCAGGCTCGGCGCGATGCAGCGGTAGTGGGCCGACAGCGACGCGAGTTGCGGATCCCAGTAACGGTAGTCGCACAACGATCCGTGCACGAACACCATCGGCGCGCCGCTGCCCCGCTCGACATACGGCAGGCTGATGCCTGACGAAAGCGTCGCAAATTGCAGGTCGGGGTTCGCGAGCACCGAAGGCTCGATTCGCATGTTCATGACTGAAAACTCAATGGGTGCGTCATCACGTCGCAACTATGCCTCACGGCAAGCTGCAAGGAAAACGCATAATTTTCATCGTGACGATCAATTTTATTGATGGCTCGGCTGAAAACCCTTGTCCGGCTGAGAGACAGCGAACGAGTCGAGTAACGGATCGGGTACGTTAATGTTCCGTCCCCGAATGTGCGAAGGTCTCGGCCGGTGCCATGAACAATGAGCCGGGCATCGACAATGACGAGTGAAAGCGGTGCCGAATCGAGCAACGCTTGCGGCGCGCCGGCGATGGTCATGACTTGGCCATGTTATTTAACATGGCCAAGTGATTTCACTTGGCCAAGCGAGTGCGATACGAAACCCCTGCCGAACCCGATGCTGGCGCGCGTGGCGCTTGATGCTTTCCGGGCGTTGTTCGAGAAAGCGAATGCGTGGCGCCTGATCCAGGAGACTGCGGCGCCCGATCGTAGCGGGGCCTCATTCTCGGCCATGAAAACGGCCAAACATATGTCGCGAGCCTCAAGACGTTCAATGAGGGGCGCGCCGATCGCGTGACCGCGCTTTTTGCTCAGGCGCTCCGCACCGCCAGCGCGGGCGCGGTCTGAAGCTCGACGGGAAGGTCGTTGTCGGCGGCGAACTGCATTGCGAAGTCGAACGCGTCGGCGCATACGTCGCGCAATTCGTCCGACACGAACAGGCATTTGGCGCCGCAGTCGACGACCGGCATCGCGAGCCGCGACAGTGCGCACGGATAGCCGGGCCGCCGCTCGCCTACGAACAGCGTGATGACACCCGCGAGGCGCTCAGGCCAGTCGCTCGGTCGGAAGGTTTTCCGCGCGCGGGTGACGCCGCGGATCAGGTGGCCGTCGATGCGGCCGCGTTCGGTGATGTCGATGCGATCCATGCTGTTCTGCGTATCCTCGTTCGCGTCATTCGCCGCCGTCGGCCGCCGCGTCGCCGCGCGCGGGAATCCGCAGGTTGCGCAGCTTGTGATAAAGCGTCTTCTTCGGCATGCCGAGCGCGACGCTCGCGTCCGCCACGTTGCCGTTGTGACGCCGCAGCATGTCTTCGATCAGCATCCGCTCGAAATACGCCATCTGCTCGGCAAGCGTGCCGCCGGCCGCCGGCGCGCCGCCGGACGACAGCAGGCTGTCGCCGGTCAACCCGAGCACGAAGCGATCGGCCACGTTCTGCAATTCGCGCACGTTGCCCGGCCATGCATGCGTCATCAGTTCGGACACCTGCGCAGCCGTGACGACCGGCGCTGGCTGCCCGAAGCGCCGTGCGGCCGCGAGCACGAAATGCTCGAACAGCAGCGGCACGTCCTCGCGCCGCTCGCGCAGCGGCGGCAGCTCGATCTGCGCGACGTTGAGCCGATACAGCAAGTCCGCGCGGAAGCGCCCGTCGGCCGCGAGTTCGGCGAGATCGGCCTTCGATGCGGCCACCACGCGGCAGTCGACCGGAATCAGCTCGTTCGCGCCGAGCCGCTCGACCACGCGCTCCTGCAGCACGCGCAACATCTTGATCTGCAGCGGAATCGGCATCGTCTCGATCTCGTCGAGGAACAGCGTGCCGCCGTGCGCCCATTCGATCTTGCCGATGCGCTTCTTGATCGCGCCGGTGAATGCGCCGGCCTCATGGCCGAACAGCTCGCTCTCGAACACCTGCTCGGGCAGGCCGCCGCAATTCAGCGCGACGAAATGGGCATCGCGCCGGCCGCCGAAGTCGTGCAGGCCGCGTGCGATCAGTTCCTTGCCGGTGCCCGTCTCGCCGGTGATCAGCACCGACACCGACGTATCGGCGAGCCGCAGGATCTTCTTGCGCACGTCGGCCATCGCGGGCGACTTGCCGAGCACGAACGCCTCGATGCCCTGCCAGTTGTTCAGCGCCGCGCGCAGCCCCTGCACCTCGAGCGTCAGGCGGCGCTTCTCGACCGCGCGCGCGACGCGGCCGGCGATCACGTCCGACGAGAACGGCTTCTCGATGAAATCGTACGCGCCGTCCTGCATCGCGCCGACGGCCGTCGAGATGTCCGCGTGGCCGCTGATCAGCACGACCGGGATCTGCGCATCGATGGCCATTACGCGGTCGAGCAGCTGCAGCCCGTCGATGCTGGGCATCCGCACGTCCGACACGATCACCAGCGGCGCGCCGGGCGCGACGTGCGCGAGCGCGTCGGCGGCCGAAGCGAATGCGTCGACCGGGAACCCGGCGAGCGCGACGGCCTGCTCGACGCCGATCCGGACGTTTTCATCGTCCTCGACGACCAGCACGCGAATCTCATCTTCCATGCTCTATCCTCTGTTGCGGCGTCGCCGCCGCGAATTCGATACTGAACTGCGCGCCGCCTTCGTCGCGGTTCGTCGCGGCGATCTTCGCGCCGAACGCCTCGACGATGCGCGACGTGATCGCGAGGCCGAGCCCGAGGCCCTGGCCGCGCGGCTTGGTCGTGACGAACGGCTCGAACAGGTGCGGCAGCACGTCGGGCGCGATGCCCGCGCCGCTGTCGGCCACCGAGAAGCGCACGCGGCCGTCGTCGTCCGGCCCGGCGGCTTCGATCACGATGCGCCGCACCGGCGCGTCGTGCACCGCGTCGAGCGCGTTGCCGAGCAGGTTCACGATCACCTGCTGCAACTGGCTCGATTCCGCGGACACCGTCGTGCCGGGCGCGATGTTCACGTCGAGCTGCACGCCTTCGTCGCGGATCCGCGCATCGTAGATGAGGCGCGCATGCGCGACGGCCTCGTTCAGCGACACCGCGACGCGCTCGACGTCGGGTTTGCGCGCGAAGGTCTTCAGCTCGCCGGTGAGCACGGCCATGCTGTCGACGAGCTTGCCGATCCGTTCGAGATTCGCATACGCCGGCGCCGGCTGGCCGCGCTCGAAGAACGTACGCGCGTTGTCGCACAGCGTGCGGATCGCGACGAGCGGCTGGTTCAGCTCGTGCGTGAGGCCCGCGGCCATCTGCCCGAGCACCGCGAGCTTGCCCGCGTGCACGACTTCCTGTTGTGAATCGCGCAGCCGCTGCTCGGTGCGCTCGCGCTCGACGATCTCGCGCTGCATCCGCTCGTTCGCCGCCGTCAGCGCGGCCGTGCGTTGCGCGACGGTCAGCTCGAGCCGGTCGTTCGCGCGGCGCAGCGCATCTTGCGCGTTCAGCCGCGCGACGATCGCCCGGCGCCGCTGGATCGCGTAGCCGGCCAGCAGCGCGGCGATCAGGAACGCGCCGGTGACGAACGCGAACGCGGTCTGCTGCTGGCGCCGCGCGCCGGCGATGTCGAGCAGCACCATCAGCGAATCACCGGCCTGCGGCGCGGGCCGCGACATCACGAGATAGCGCGTGCTGCGGCCGGCGTGACGCGGATCGGGGAACGTGCCGAACCATGCGGCGGCGCTGCGGTCGCCGAGGTGGCGGTAGGGCAGCATGTCGACCGTGCGGCCCGCGTATTGCCGCGACGCCTGGATGTCGCGCTGCTGCTGCGCGGTGATCGGGCGCAGCGCGGTGAACTTCCACGCCGGCTCGGTCGAGATCACGATCACGCCGTTGCCGTCGACCACCATCGCGGCGACGCCCGGCGCGCGCCACGCGGATTCGAGCGGGTCGACGCTGATCTTCACGGCCGCCGCGCCGATCGGCACGCCACCGTCGCGCACCGCGCTCGCGAAATAGACGCCCGGCACGCCGGTGTTGGTGCCGATCCCGAAGAAGCGGCCGCTGCCGTGCGCCAGGGCATCCTTGAAGTACGGCCGGTACGACACGTTGGTGCCGACGAAGCTGATCGTCTCGTTCCAGTTGCTGGCGGCGATCACTTCGCCCCGCAGGTCGATCACGTCGACGGCGCCGCTGCCGGCGTCGCGGTTCACGGCTTCGAGATACGTGTCCACCGTGTGCGCGAGCGCGGGCCGGTCTTGCGGAGCGGCCCGCAGCAGCGCGCGCACGCCGTCTTGCCGGGCGACCAGGCCGGGCAGGATCTCGAAGCGGCCGAGTTCGCTCTTGAGGCTCGACGCATACAGGTCGAGCCGGTGCGCGCCGGTTTCCTCGAGCGCGTCGATCGCGCGTTCCCACGCGAAATCGACCGCCGCGCCCGCCACGCCGACATACAGCACGGCGGCCGACGCCCAGCCCCACCACGGGATTCCCTTGAAGCCTTTCTGCACGTTCGCCCTCATCGATGCCCGCAACCGGTCGCTCGCAACCGGCCGTCCGCGACCGGCCGTCCCAAACGCCCCGCCACAACGACACGCGCCGCGCGCCGGCAAGGCCGGCGGCGGCGCGTGCGAAGCAGCCTGCGCGACGGTGCGCGCAGCGGCGCGTCATCCGAAATGCGCGACCAGGATCAGCGTCACGGTGACGACGATCGCGCCGCCGATGCGCGTGGCGATCTGCGCGAACGGCATCAGCTGCATCCGGTTCGCGGCGGTCAGGATCGCGACGTCGCCGGTGCCGCCTTGCCCGCTGTGGCAGGCGTTCACGATTGCGGTGTCGATAGGGTACATCTTCAGCAGGCGGCCGACCACGAAACCGGTGCCCATCAGCGTCGCGACGGTCGACACGATCGTGACGACGTTGACGATCGTGAAGGCGGCGGTCAGCTTGTCCCACGGCGTCATCGCGACGCCGATCGCGAACAGCAGCGGATACGTGACGGCGGTCGAGAAGAACTTGTAGACGACGAACGCGCCTTCCTGCAGCGGCGGCGACACCGCGCGCGCGAGCTTCACCAGCACCGCGAGGAACAGCATCGCGACCGGCGCGGGCAGGCCGAACAGCTTGTGCGCCATCAGGCCGACGAGGTACAGCGTGATCGCCGTGATGCCGGCGCCCGCGATGTGCGTGACGTCGACGTGGCCGCGGATCTCCTCGCTTTCCGGCGTCATGTCGCCGCTTTCGCCGACCTGCAGGCGACCGTTGCCGGTCAGGTGCGGCAGGCGCTTGCCGAGCATGTCGAGCGCGCCCGACAGGATGATCGCGGTCAGGCTGCCGAGCATCACCGGCGGCAGCACCATCGCGAACATCTCGCCCTGCGGCAGGTGCATCAGTTCCGAATAGCCGATCGACAGCGGAATCGCACCTTCGCCGACGCCGCCCGCCATGATCGGCACGACGATGTACAGCAGCGTGTGGCGCGCGCCGAGGCCGAGCGCGGTGCCGACCGCCGTGCCGACGATCGCGGCCGCGACCGAACCGGCGGCGAGCGGAATGAAGATCTTCACGAAGCCCTGGATCAGCACGCGCCGGTCCATGCTCAGGATGCTGCCGACGATGATCGACGCGATGAACAGGTACAGGAAGTTGGTCGACTTCGTGAACTCGACGGTGAGGTTCAGCACCGGCTTCGGCAGCACGTGGTAGTAGGTGAGCGCCGACGGCACGAAGGTCGCGAAGATCGCGGCCGCGCCGATGTTGCGCAAGAGCGGCAGGCGCTTGCCGAGTTCCGCGCAGGTGAAGCCGAAGAACGCGAGCACGGCGATCGCCATCGAGATCTCGCCGGGCACCTTGCCCGTCACCGCGAAGCCGACGATCAGCCCGAACAGGATCACGTAGACCGGCAGCGGGATGATGCCGATGCGGATTTCCATCAGCTTCCACCAGCCTTCCGGCCAGAAGCGTGTGCGCGTGGCGGGACCGGCTTCGGCAAGTGCCTCCGGACGGGATTGGGTGGGGATTGAGGTCTGCAAGACGTGTCTCCTGATGTTTGGAATGCCCGCATTGCTACGCGGCATCGTGTGGCGTCTCTTAATGCAACCCCCGTGCCAAGCATTCCGGCCTGCCGGAATATTTTTAGGGCATTGATTTATAAGGATTTTGTTTCGTCTGGGGAAAGAATGGCAACACCCGGGTGGCCGAGATTTCGGAATTCGCCCGGCGGGCAGGCCGAGATTTCGGCCCGATGGCCGGCGGGGCGGCCGCCCGCGCATCGGACGCGCGCCGTGGCGCCATATCGCCGCACGCGATTTTCTTCGCACAATCGCTTCGTAGACCGCCTTCCTGCCGCTCTCTATCATCGGCTGATCTTTTTCCGATGTGACGACGACTGTCCGGAGAACGCCCGCGCGTTCGCCGCGGCGCCGCTCATCCGTCGATACCGTCTTTGGACAGGAGAGTGGTTCCCATGCTGCATGCCGTTTTTTCCGCCCGCTTTTCCTCCGGCCGCGTGGCCCGCCTGCTGGCAGCCGCGCTGCTCGGCGTCCTGATGCTGAACGGCGCCCGTGCCGACACCGCGCCGCTGAAGGTCGGCATCTCGACGAGCCCGCAGATCGACGCGCTGAAGATTGCCGCGAAGGAGGCGAAGGAGCAGGGCCTCGACGTGAAGATCGTCGAGTTCACCGACTGGAACACGCCGAACGCGGCGCTCGCGAACAAGGACATCGACGTCAACTACTTCCAGCACATCCCGTTTCTCGAGAACGCGAAGAAGCAGGGCGGTTACAACTTCGTGTCGATCGCGCCGGGCACGATCATGAAGATCGGCCTCTACTCGAAGAAGGTGAAGCGCTTCGACGAGCTGAAGGACGGCGCGCGTGTCGCGATCGCGAACGACCCGGTGAACGGCGGGCGCGGGCTGCTGCTGCTGCAGCGCGCGGGCCTCATCACGCTGAAGCCGGGCGCCGACTACCGCGCGACGACGCACGACATCGTGTCCAACCCGAAACACCTGAAGATCATCCCGCTCGAAGCGTCGCAGCTCGCGCGCTCGCTCGATGACGTCGACCTCGCGCAGGGCTATCCGAGCTTCATCAAGCTCGCCGGCACGACCGACCCGAACAGCGCGCTGCTGTTCGACGGCACCGAGAACAAGAACTTCGCGATCCAGTGGGTCGTGCGGCCCGAGAGCGTGAACGACGCGCGCATCCGCAAGTTCATCGCGATCTACCAGCATTCGCCGGCGGTGCGCCGTGCGCTCGACAACGCGTTCGGCTCGCTGTACGCGATCGCGTGGTGACGGAGGCGACATGACGACGGCGAACCGCAAGAAGATCCTGCTCAACGCGTTCAACATGAACTGCGTCGGGCACATCAACCACGGGTTGTGGACGCATCCGCGCGACCGCTCCGCGCACTACACCGATCTGGACTACTGGGCCGATCTCGCGAGGACGCTCGAACGCGGCAAGTTCGACGGGATCTTTCTCGCGGACATCGTCGGCGTGTACGACGTGTTCGGCGGCGGCCCGGACGCCGCGCTGCGCGAATCGGTGCAGGTGCCCGTCAACGATCCGCTGCTGCTCGTGCCCGCGATGGCGCAGGTCACGCAACATCTCGGCTTCGGCGTGACCGCGAACCTGACCTACGAGCCGCCTTACCTGTTCGCGCGCCGCATGTCGACGCTCGATCACCTGACGAAGGGGCGCATCGGCTGGAACATCGTGACCGGCTATCTCGACAGCGCCGCGCGCGGGATGGGCCTCGCACAGCAGATCGGCCACGACGACCGCTACGAACGCGCGGACGACTACATGGACGTCGTCTACAAGCTGTGGGAACAGAGCTGGGACGACGACGCGGTGATCCGCGACACGCAGGCGCGCGTGTTCGCGCAGCCTGGCAAGGTGCGGCGCGTGAAGCACGACGGGCCGTTCTATTCGGTCGACGCGATCCACCTGAGCGAGCCGTCGCTGCAGCGCACGCCGGTGCTGTACCAGGCCGGCTCGTCCGCGCGCGGCGTCGAGTTCGCGGGGCGGCATGCGGAGTGCGTGTTCGTGAACGGGCAGAGCAAGGCCGCGGCGCGCGCGGCGGCGCTGGATATTCGCGCAGCCGCCGCGCGGCAGGGGCGCGATCCCGCATCGATCAAGATTTTCGCGGGCGTGAGCGTCGTGACCGCCGAAACCGAGCGGCTCGCGCGCGAGAAGTTCGACGAATACCGGCGCTATGCGAGCCCGGAAGCCGGCCTCGCGCATTTCGCGAGCTCGACCGGCATCGATTTCGCGAAGTACGGCCTCGACGAGCCGATTTCGTACGTGAAGACCGACTCGATCCAGTCGGCCGTCGACGCGATCTCGCGCAAGAGCACGACCGGCACGTGGACCGTGCGCCGGATGCTCGAACAGATGTCGCTCGGCGGCCGCTATGCGCCGATCGTCGGCTCGCCGTCGCAAGTCGCGGACGAACTGCAGTCGTGGATCGACGAAACGGGCATCGACGGTTTCAACCTGACGCGCACCGTGATGCCCGAGTCGTTCGAGGATTTCGTCGACTGGGTCGTGCCCGAGCTGCAGAACCGCGGCATCTACAAGGAAGACTACGATCCCGCGCCGACGCTGCGCGAGAAGCTGTTCGGCGCCGGCGCGCGGCTGCCCGCGTGGCACACGGGCGCGCAGCACCGGCCGGCCGCCGTGCCGGCGCCCGAACCCGGGCATCCCGCGCATGCATGAACGTGACGGAGCGAAGCGATGACGCAATTGTTCGACACGCTGGGTTTCATCGAGGCATCGGCCGTGCGCGCCGGTGCGGGTGCGGACGTGCATGAGGTGCATGACGCGCATGATTCGCGTAACGCAGCGGCCGCGCGGGCCGACGGCGCCGCCGCCGTGTCGTTCGCACACGTCGGCAAGGTGTTCGCGACGCCGCGCGGCCAGGCCGCCGCGCTGCGCGACGTGACGCTCGACGTGCGGCGCGGCGAGGTGTTCGGCATCATCGGCCGCAGCGGTGCCGGCAAGTCGACGCTGCTGCGGCTCGTGAACGGCCTCGAACGTCCGAGTTCGGGCAGCGTGCGCGTGCAGGGCGTCGACGTCGGCACGCTCGACGAGGACGGGCTCGTCGCGCTGCGGCGTCGCACCGGCATGGTGTTCCAGCATTTCAACCTGCTGTCGGCGAAGACGGTGTTCGAGAACGTCGCGCTGCCGCTGAAGATCGCCGGCGTGCCGAAGGCCGAGCGCACGCGCAAGGCCGAGGCGCTGCTCGATCTCGTCGGGCTGGCCGCGAAACGCGACGCGTATCCGGCGAGCCTGTCGGGCGGCCAGAAGCAGCGCGTCGGCATCGCGCGGGCGCTGGTGCACGACCCGGAGGTGCTGCTGTGCGACGAGGCGACGTCGGCGCTCGACCCCGAGACGACGCAATCGATCCTCGCGCTGCTCGCCGACATCAACCGCCGCCTCGGACTGACGATCGTGCTGATCACGCACGAGATGGAAGTGATCCGCGCGGTGTGCGACACGGTCGCGGTGATCGAACAGGGCGAGGTCGTCGAAACGGGCCCGGTGTGGCGCGTGTTCGGCGATCCGCGCCACGGCGCGACGCGTGCCCTGCTCAGCACGCTCGTGCACGACCTGCCGGCCGAACTCGCCGCGCGCGTGCAGCCGTTGCCCGAGCTGGCCGCGCTGCCCGACGGCGCGCAAGTCGTGCTGGACGTCCGTTATACGGGCGAAAGCAGCGGCGAGCCGGACGTCGGCGCGCTCGCGGCGGCGCTCGGCGGCTCGGTGCGCTTCCTGCACGGCGGGATCGAGCGCATTCAGGGGCATGCGCAGGGGCGCCTCGTGATCGCGGCGTCGCCGCGCGCGGACGACGCCGGCCACCCGCCGGCACGCGGCGGCGCGGTCGCCGCGTTGCTCGAGCGCGCGCGCCGCCACGCGAATCATGCGGAGGTGCTCGGCTATGTTTGAACTCTGGTGGCCCGAACTGCTCGACGCGATCCGCGACACGCTGTCGATGGTCGCCGCGTCGGCCGCGATCGCCGCGCTGATCGGCATCCCGCTCGCGGTGATCCTGGTGACGACCGCGCCCGGCGGCATTTACGCGCGGCGTGGCCTGAACGCGGTGCTCGGCGCGCTCGTCAACGTGTTCCGCTCGACACCGTTCATCATCCTGCTCGTCGCGCTCCTGCCGTTCACGCGCGTGCTGATCGGCACGACGATCGGCGTGTGGGCGGCCGTCGTGCCGCTGTCGATCGCGGCGATTCCATTCTTCGCGCGGATTGCGGAAGTGAGCCTGCGCGAAGTCGATCGCGGGCTGATCGAGGCCGCGCTCGCGATGGGCGCGAAACGCCGCCACATCGTGTGGCACGTGCTGTTGCCGGAGGCGTTGCCCGGCATGCTCGGCGGTTTCACGATCACCGTCGTCGCGCTGATCGGCTCGACCGCGATGGCGGGCGCAGTCGGCGCGGGCGGGCTCGGCGATCTCGCGATCCGTTATGGCTATCAGCGTTTCGACACCACCGTCATGGTGACCGTGATCGTGATCCTGATCGCACTCGTTTCGGCCGTGCAAATCACGGGCGACCGCCTGGTCCGACGCGTGACCCGGCGTACCTGAGCGGCGCCACGAGCGCCGGCTCTTTTCATTGAGACCCTGAGAGAACGATACCCATGACCTTGCCCATCGGCGCGCCGCGCGAATGGAACGGACAATTCGAGGAAGCCCTGTTTCTGGACGTCGCACGACGCCATCGCCCCGGCTTCCCTGACAAACTGGCGACGCCGCCGCGCGAGCCGCACGGCGCGGACGAGCTCGCCGCCGTCGCCGACTACTACACGAAGATGGCGTCGCACGACCTGTTCATCGTGCAGGTCGTCGCGAAGGCGATCGACACGCTGTTTCGCGATGACCCGCATTTCCAGCTGATCCTGTCGCGCCAGCTCGGCGACGACGGCGCGCACGCGGTGATCGGGCGCGAGCGCGTGACCGAACTGACGGGCCGCGATCCGCTGTCGGAGGTCGAGCGGCTCGTCGCCGCGCACTGGGAACGCATCGGCGACATCGCGGTACGCGACGTCGCGGGCTTTCTCGCGTTCGAATGGCATTACGAGTTGCACATCCTCGCGAAGCTGTGGATCCAGCGCAAGACCGGCCGCATCGCCGACGGCGCGATGCGCGAGCACGGCGAGAACCGGATCCGTCCGGACGAGGAGTGGCATCGCGTGCAGATCGTCCAGTGGTGGTTCGACACGTTGAACGCGCTGCCGCCCGCCGAGCGCGACGCGCTGATCGACCGCGTGATCGCGGCCGACGAGGAAACCCAGGCGCGGCTCGACGGCTATCTGCATGACGAATACGCGCACACCGCGCACGTGTTCGGTGCGGATATCGCCGAATACCGCGCGATCTACGACGACTGGCGGCGCGAGATCCTGTCGCGGCTGACCGGCCGCCGGCTCGGCGCGCTGGTGCCGTTGTCGGGCGAAATCGTTGCGCACGAAACCGTTGCACAGGAAGCCGTCGCATGAACGATCCCCGCGGCCCGGCGACGCTGGCGCCGGAAACCGACGCACGCGCGCTCGACGCCGATGCGCTGGCGCGTGCGATCGACGCGCTGCGTGCGACGGCTGCCGAGCGCGACCGCGCGGGCGGTCACGCGGCCGACGAAAAGCAGCGGCTCGCCGACGCGGGCCTGCTGACGCTCGCGGTGCCGCGCGAATTCGGCGGACAGGAAGCCGAGTGGCCGGCGATCTACGACACGATCCGGCGGATCGCGCGCGTCGACAGCGCGCTCGCGCATCTGGTCGGGTTCCAGATCCTGCAGGTGGTGAGCGTCGACGTGTGGGGCAGCGCGGCGCAGCGCGAACGCTATCTGCGCGGCACGGTCGAGCATCGCTGGTGGTGGGGCAATGCGGTCAATCCGCTCGACACGCGGCTCGCGGCGACCGCGACGCCGGACGGCGGCTACCGGCTCGACGGCGTGAAGGGCTTCTGTTCGGGCACGCGCGGCTCGCAGCGGATGACCGTGTCCGCGCACGATCCGGAAACGGGCCGCGCCGTGTTCGGCGTGGTGCCGACCGATCGTGACGGGATCACGGTCAACGAGGACTGGGATCCGATCGGCCAGCGCCAGACCGACAGCGGCAGCGTGCGCTTCGACGGTGTGACGCTCGCGCCGGACGAGGTGCTGCACCGCTCCGAGACACCGCCGACGCCACGCGCGACGCTGCGCACGCTGGTGTCGCAGCTCGTGCTGACGAATCTGTTCGTCGGGCTCGCGGAAGGCGCGCTGGCCGAGGCGCGCGACTACGTGCTGAAGCACGGCCGGCCGTGGATCAACGCGGGTGTCGCGCAGGCGAGCGACGATCCCTATACGCTGCAGCGCTTCGGCGACATGCGCGTGCAGGCGGTCGCGGCGGCGGCGCTCGCCGACCGCGCGGCCGTCGCGTTGCAGCGCGCATGGTCGCGGCATGACGCGCTGACGGCCGACGAACGGGCCGAGGTGGC
Organism: Burkholderia sp. Bp9090; assembly: GCF_003857985.1. Lineage (NCBI taxonomy): Bacteria > Pseudomonadati > Pseudomonadota > Betaproteobacteria > Burkholderiales > Burkholderiaceae > Burkholderia > Burkholderia sp. Bp9090. The sequence goes on along the minus strand of NZ_QTPV01000047.1, from coordinate 30,398 downwards.
ACTCGCGGTGTCGGATGCGAAGATCGTCGCGCAGCGCGCGGCGCTCGAGAACGGCGAGGCGCTGTTCGACACGTGCGGCGCACGTGCGACGGCTGCATCGCTCGGCCTCGACCGCTTCTGGCGCAACGCGCGCACGCATACGCTGCACGATCCGCTCGACTATCGGCTGCGCGACGTCGGCCGGTTCGCGCTGACGGGGGAACTGCCGCTGGCGTCGCTTTATACGTAGCGTCGGCAAACCGTCCGGCGTCGCCATGCCGCTCGGTGTGGCTTGCCGGCGATAGCCGACGCCCGCGCCCGCGTCCTTGCGGGACTTCGGCATTTCTGCGCGAACCGTGCAATCACCATTCCGCTGCGCTCGCACCCGGCCGCCAGCCGGTGATGGCGCAGCGCATTCAGTCGGTACGACCCGGGAAGATCGCGTAAACCTTCCCCGAAGGCGCCTGTACGACCGACGCACCATCGGCGATCGGTCCCGTGTTTTTGTCGACCGCGTGCTGGCGCCCGGGTGTCCTGAAGCGCCACGCACCGGGGTAGTCTTCGCGCAGCCCGCGCACCCCGAACGTGACTTCGGTGCCGGCCGGGTAGGCGATGTTACCGACGCTCGCCGCACGCGCCAGCGTCGCGTAGTCGAACGCGAGAACGGTGCGTTCCCGATCGAGTCGCAGTTCGGGGTGACGCAGCGGTAGCGATGACAATTCGAACACGTCGCCTTCCGCGACCCTGATCTCCCAATAGTCGTTGTCGCGCATGCCGTCCCCATAGGTGGTGGTGCTTCTCATGACGCGCGACCCGGCGGGTACGACACCGCCGGCCACGCGATTGCCGTCGGCCAGGTGGCATGACCAGAGCGTCCTGGTCCGCGCATCGTTGCGCAGCACGATCTTCAGCGGCGCTTTCGAATCGCAGGTCCAACCATCGATCGTCCGGGGCCCGGTGGTGGTGAGCGTCAGTGCGGTGAGGGTGGCGAGGTCCCGGTCGTTGCGCGGCGCTTCATCGTCGAATTCCGTCCCGACCGTCAGCGCGACGGCCGCAATGCCGTAGACATCGACCGCGTGCGGAAACTCGACTGTCTCGATCGAGTTCATGTCGCCGGCAGTCGAGAGCGACAGCCGCGTGCCGGGCGGCATGTCGATGCCCAGCAGACGCTCGCTCTTCACGAGCGCGGGATGCTTCGCGGCCTCTTCCTTCCTGATGTTCGCCTCGGCCTGCAGCCCGATCGCCACCATCGCGACGACGAAGCTGCTCGTCACGCACAGGGCGGCGAAGATGGCGGTGGAGCGTCGCCGGTATACACGAAACGATCGTCGTGCAGGCGGAAACAGCACCAGCGCAACGATCCAGAGCACGACAGAGACGGCCGCCAGAAACGAAATGCCGAGAACGATGAAGAAGGTGCCGGAGAAAATCGGAGCGGGAATCATGAGACAGGCGAACGACCGAGCGGAATCATTGTTGGAATGGCCGCGGTAGACCGGGGCGTGCCGGCATCGTCAAGTGAAGGGTGCCGCCGCCGGCGTGGCCCGGGTGGCGAACGACATTTCAGGATCTTGTACGAACGGACGTCATTGTAGTGTTCTGACGCCTGATCCGAAGGCAGCGGTGCGCACACCGTTGCCTTTCCGCCTGCCTAGATCGGCAGACGCACCGTCTGCTTGATGCGCTTCAGCGGAATCTCGGTTTCGACGTTGCGTACGCCTTCGATCTGCGTGAGCGTCTCCATCTGAAAGCGCTGATAGTCGTCGAGATCCTTCGCGATGACGCGCAGCAGATAGTCGTAGCTGCCGGCCATCAGATGGCATTCGAGCACTTCCGGCGCCTGCTCCATCTCGCGCGCGAAGCGCTCGACGGTCGTCTTGTCCTGGCGTTCCAGCGTGACGCGCACGAAGGCCGTGAACCGCAGCTCGACGGCCGCCGGGTTCAGCAGGGCGACGTACGCGTCGATCACGCCCTGTTCCTCCAGCAGGTGAACGCGGCGCAGGCAGGGCGTGGGCGAGAGGCCGGCCTGCTGCGCGAGTTCGGCGTTCGTCTGGTTCGAGTTCCGTTGCAGCGCACGCAGAATGCGCCGATCGATGGCATCCAGCTTGATTGGCATTTTTGACTACCGATAAAGTCGATATTGGAGAATAACGCCAAATCGTGCCGCGAAAGTAGCCGACTTCGCAGCCATTCTCCACGGCAAGTTGCCGATAATCCGATGACTGCCCGGCTCATCGGACGCGCGCGATTCCCGCCCGTCCCGCCTGGCGCCGCTTTCAGGAGAGTTCCGATGCCGCACGTAGCCTGGTTGCCGTTCATGGCCACTTCCCTTCTGATCATTCTGACGCCGGGCCAGGACATGGTGCTCGTGATGTCGCGCACGCTATCCGGCGGCACGCGGGCGGGCCTCGTGACCGCGGCGGGCGTCAGCGTCGGGCTGCTCGTGCATACGATGCTCGCGACGCTCGGGCTGGGTGCGCTTCTTCAGGCATCCGAATGGCTGTTCACTGCATTGAAGATGATCGGCGCGCTGTATCTGCTGTACCTCGGCATCACGCTGCTGCGTTCGTCGGGCGAGCTGACGCTCGCGAGCGGTCGCGACGCGCCGGCGTCCGGGTTGCGCACGTTCGCGCAAGGCGCGCTGTCCAACGTGTCGAATCCGAAGGTCGCGCTGTTCTATCTCGCGTTCCTGCCGCAGTTCGTCCCCGCGGGCGCCGCGCATCCGATGCTGTCGCTGTTCGTGCTCGGCACGACGTTTGCCGGCCTGACGTTTCTCGTCAAGGGGCCGGTCGCGCTGTTCGCCGGCCTGCTGTCGACGTCGATCCGGCGCAATCCGCGCATCCTGACCCGCATGCACCGGGCGAGCGGCGCGGTCCTGCTCGGGTTGGGCGTGAAGCTGGCGTTCGAGCGTCGTTGACGATGCTCACTGCGCCGGCAACGCGTCCGCCAGCGCGCGCATCGCGTCCGCCGTCTCCGGATTCGCCGGGAAAAACGCCTCGATCGCGAGTTCCGACAGCGTGACGTCGACCGGCGTGCCGAACACCGTCGTCGTGCTGAAGAACGTCAGTTCGCCGGCTGCCGTGCGTAGCCGCAGCGGCACCGCGATGTCCGCGTAGTCGGCGCGTGCCTGCGTGTCGGCGGGCTGGCCGGCCGGTGCCGGATAGTTCGCGAGTTCGTCGCGCAGCGCATGCAGCGTGCGGTCGCCGCTCGCGTCGATCTGCCGTTGCAGCCGGTGCAGGATATGCGCGCGCCACTCGTGCCAGTTGACGATCCGCGGCGCGAGGCCGTCGGGATGCAGGCTCAGCCGCAACACGTTGACGGGCGGCCGCAGGAGCGCCGGATCGGCCTGCGCGACCAGCGCGCCGAGCATCCGGTTCGCGGCGAGCAGCGTCCAGTGGCGATCCACGGCGAGCGCCGGGTAGGGCTCGTGGCCGCGCAGCACAGCTTCGACCGCCTGGCGCGCCGCATCGAGCTGCGGATCGGAGAACGGCCGCTCGCGAAACAGCGGCGCATAGCCGGCCGCGACGAGCAGCGCATTGCGCTCGCGCAGCGGCACGTCGAGGCGCTCGGCGAGATGCAGCACCATCTCCCGGCTCGGCTGCGCGCGCCCCGATTCGACGAAGCTCAGGTGCCGCGCGGACACCTCGGCCTCCAGCGCGAGCGCCATCTGGCTCAGGCGGCGGCGTTGACGCCAGGTGCGCAGCAGCGAGCCGATGCCAGACGCGCGGCCGGCGGACGGGGGCAGCGATTGGAGGGTGGCGGTCGAGTTCATGACGAAGATGATAGGCAATCCCGCGCGCGCCGGGCATTACCTGCGAGGTAAGCATTCCGGATCGGTGTGCAGCGCCGATGCTGCCCGCTGCCTGCGCCCGATGGGCAACTCGATCGACGAATCGGGGAACCGGCCGCTCGGCAGTTGCGCGAGCACGTACGCCCGGCTGAGCGCCGGGAAGATCCGGCCCGTCGTCACCGGATCATGCCGAACGCCTTGCGGATCGGCATGCCGGTGACCGACGGCGTCGTGCGGTCCGCATCGTTGAGCGTCGTGACGACGGACAGCGGCGCCCGGATCCAGTAGCGCACGGCGGTGCGGCACGCGCGCTGCCGGCGAGTTTGATCGGAAGATCTCTAGAGGTGCGCCGACTGAATGCTTAATATATGTCGTCGTATGACATGAGCCAAAACTTACCTGCAACGAGGGCGTGCGCACACCTCGGGTTTTCCCTTCGGACGGCCGAAGGAGAGGCAAGAATTTCCTGCTTGTGCCGAATGGATAAGGGTTTGTGGCCTGCGGTCGAGTAACTGTGGCGCGACGGGAATATCGCCATGTCGTCAGCAGACATCATATCTGTTGGGCTACAATGAGCGAACCATTCCCGAACCACGGAGCACACCCATGCAACTGACTGGAGAGATGCTGATCGGCGCCGACGCGGTGGCCGGCTCGGCCGGTACCCTGCGCGCGTTCGACCCGACGAAGGGCGCGCCGATCGATGCGCCGGCCTTCGGCGTCGCGACGCAGGCCGATGTCGAGCGCGCGTGCGAACTCGCGCGCGACGCCTTCGACGCGTATCGCACGCAGCCGCTCGCGGCCCGCGCGGCGTTTCTCGAGGCGATCGCCGACGAAATCGTCGCACTCGGCGACGCGCTGGTCGAACGCGCGCACGCCGAAACGGGCCTGCCCGTCGCGCGGCTGCAGGGCGAGCGCGGCCGCACCGTCGGCCAGCTCCGGCTGTTCGCGCGCGTCGTGCGCGACGGGCGCTTCCTCGCCGCGTCGATCGATCCCGCGCAGCCCGCGCGCACGCCGCTGCCGCGCTCGGACCTGCGGTTGCAGAAGGTCGGGCTCGGGCCCGTCGCCGTGTTCGGCGCGAGCAACTTCCCGCTCGCGTTCTCGGTGGCCGGCGGCGATACCGCGTCGGCACTCGCGGCCGGCTGCCCGGTGATCGTGAAGGCCCATGAGGCGCACCTCGGCACGTCCGAGCTGGTCGGCCGCGCGATCCGCGCGGCGGTGGCGAAATGCGGGATGCCGGCCGGCGTGTTCTCGCTGCTGATCGGCCCCGGCCGCGTGATCGGCGCGGCGCTCGTCAGCCATCCGGCGATCCAGGCCGTCGGCTTCACCGGGTCGCGGCAGGGCGGCATGGCGCTCGTGCAGCTCGCGAACGCGCGCCCGCAACCGATTCCCGTCTATGCGGAAATGAGCAGCATCAACCCGGTCGTGCTGTTTCCGGCCGCGCTGGCCGCGCGCGGCGACGCGATCGCGACCGGCTTCGTCGATTCGCTGACGCTCGGCACCGGCCAGTTCTGCACGAACCCGGGTCTCGTGCTGGCGGTCGACGGCCCCGATCTCGATCGCTTCGAGTCCGTCGCCGCACAGGCGCTCGCGAAGAAGCCGGCCGGCGTGATGCTGACGCGCGGCATCGCCGACGCGTATCGCAGCGGCCGCGGCAAGCTGGCCGAACTGCCGGGCGTGCGCGAAATCGGCGCGGGCGAGGCGGCGCAGACCGAATGCCAGGCAGGCGGCGCGCTGTACGAAGTCGCCGCGCAGGCGTTCCTGGCCGAACCGGCGTTCGGCCACGAGGTGTTCGGGCCGGCGTCGCTGATCGTGCGCTGCCGCGATCTCGACGAAGTCGCGCGCGTGCTCGACGCGCTGGAGGGCCAGCTGACGGCCACGCTGCAACTGGACGCCGACGACAAGCCGCTCGCGCGCCGCCTGCTGCCGATCCTCGAACGCAAGGCCGGGCGCCTGCTCGTCAACGGCTACCCGACCGGCGTCGAGGTGTGCGATGCGATGGTGCACGGCGGGCCGTTCCCGGCGACGTCGAACCCGGCCGTCACGTCGGTCGGCGCGACCGCGATCGACCGTTTCCTGCGGCCCGTGTGCTACCAGGACTTCCCGGACGACCTGCTGCCCGAAGGGCTGCAGGAAAGCAATCCGCTCGACATTCCGCGGCTGCGGGACGGGAAGGCGGAGTGAAGGCGCAGGACGACTGAAGGCCGCGTCCCGGGAGGGGCGCGTTCCGGCAAGGTTGAAACAAGGCGGCGCACGGTGCCCACGGGTACCCCGCCGCCTTTTTGATGGAGGGCCGGTTTTGCTCGATTAGAGAGCGGGGGGCATCGAATGATGCTTCTCATGATGCGCCGCCTTGACGAGATGGATGGCGGCTTCCACGCCGCCGGAATTTCTCCTACATTAGCGAGGCCTCGGACCCGCCGGTCCGCAGGCGAGCCTGAGAGACCGACAAAAACCAACAAGGAGCCCTCCGATGAATATCAGCAAGCGTGGCGACCACCTGTTCGCGGCCGGATTGTGGAAAGCGATCGGCGACGTCGCGAAATCGGTGCGCACCCAGATCGGCGAGACCAGCGAAGGGCGCGTGCTGGCCAATGCGCTGTTCGAATTGCAGCGCGACCTGGGCGGCAGTGAATTCGACGTGACGATCAATCAGGGGCGGCCCGTCACCGGCGCCGATCCGCATTCGCTCAGGTTCGGCCAGGCCGTCAAGCGGTTCCGGCTGGACATGGAGGCGCTGGTGTTTGCGCTGAAGCATCGCCGCAGCATCGATGAACGCGATCCGGGCCTGCGCACCGAGGCGCTGATGCAGGCCAACAGCCAGCTCGCGACCGCGAAACAGTATGCGACGCTCACGCTCGGCCGGTTTTTCGATGTGGTCGTGGATCCCGACGTGCTGGATCAGATTCTCGCCGACGATCCGAACACGCGCTTCCGGCGGTCGGCGGCCGGCACCGATATCGCCGCGACCCGTCTCAGGCTCGGCAGCCTGCGCTACCGGATCGTCGGAACCATCGCACAGATGTAATGAAAACGGCCGGCCCGCGAAGCACGGGGCGGCCGTCGAAAGGGAGGCGCCGGGCGGAACCGCCGGTCCCGCGCGGGCCGGCACGCACCGGATCGCGTGCCGTTGGTCAGCCTGCCGCTTACTGCGCCCCCATCTTCTTGATCAGCACGTCGAGTTCGGCCATTTCGGCGTCGGTGAGGTCGACGAGCGGCGCGCGCACCGGGCCGGCGTCGTGGCCGACGAGCTTCGCGCCCGCCTTCACGATGCTGACCGCGTAGCCCGCGCGACGGTTGCGGATCTTCAGGTACGGCAGGAAGAACTCGTCGAGCAGGCGGCCGACCGTTGCGTGGTCGTCCTTCGCGATCGCTTCGTAGAATTCCATCGCCGTCTTCGGGATGAAGTTGAACACGGCCGACGAGTACACCGGCACGCCGAGCGCCTTGTACGCGGCCGCGTAGACTTCGGCCGTCGGCAGGCCGCCGAGGTACGCGAAGCGGTCGCCGAGGCGGCGGCGGATCGTGACCATGCTCTCGATTTCGCCGACGCCGTCCTTGAAGCCGATCAGGTTCGGGCAACGATCGGCGAGGCGCTCGAGCATGTCGGCATTCAGCTTCGAATTCGCGCGGTTGTACACCACGACGCCGATCTTCAGCGCGCGGCACACCTGCTCGACGTGCTCGGCGATGCCTTCCTGGCTGGCTTCGGTCAGGTAGTGCGGCATCAGCAGCACGCCGCTCGCGCCGAGGCGCTCGGCTTCCTGCGCGTATTCGATCGCGACGCGCGTCGCGCCGCCGGCGCCGGCCAGGATCGGTACCTTGCCCTTGCAGGTTTCCGTCGCGACACGGATCACGTCCGAATACTCGCGCTGCGTGAGCGAGAAGAATTCACCGGTGCCGCCGGCCGCGAACAGCGCGGTCGCGCCATACGGCGCCAGCCATTCCAGACGCTCGGCATAGGTGGCCGGGCGGAAGCTGCCGTCCGCGTCGAAATCCGTCAGCGGAAACGACAGCAGGCCGTGGGAGATGATCTGTTTGAGTTCTTGCGGTGAAGTCATGGTTGGGTCGTCCGTCCAGCGCGAGTGCTGATGGGTTCGTCGGGTACGGCATCCGGGCCATATTGGCGATGTCGTTGTATGTCATCGTACAACGCGGAAAAGCGCGGCGCAAGCGGTTTGCCGGCCGGCGAGAGATAGGGTCTTTCCGGATAAGGGTTTACGCAGCATCGCGGCTTGGTGTCGAATGTCATATGATGACTAACGATTTGACCGGTAGCCTCCCAGGAATTCCGATGACTGCTTCCCCGCTTTATATCCGCGTGCATCCGGACGACAACGTCGCGATCGTCGTCAACGACGGCGGCCTGCCCGAGGGCGCGACGTTCGCCGACGGCCTGACGCTGCGCGAAGGCGTGCCGCAAGGGCACAAGGTCGCGCTGGTCGACCTCGCGGCCGGCGATCCGATCGTCCGCTACAACGTCGTGATCGGCTACGCGCTCGTCGAGCTGCGCCGCGGCAGCTGGGTCAACGAGCGCACGATGCGCATGCCCGAGCCGCCGGGGCTCGACGACCTGCCGCTCGCCACGCGTGCCGCGCCGCCGCTGGCGCCGCTCGAAGGCTATACGTTCGAGGGCTTCCGCAATGCCGACGGCTCGGTCGGCACGCGCAACATCCTCGCGATCACGACGACCGTGCAATGCGTGTCGGGCGTCGTCGAGCATGCGGTGAAGCGGATCAAGGACGAACTGCTGCCGCGTTACCCGAACGTCGACGACGTGGTCGGGCTCGAGCACACATACGGCTGCGGCGTCGCGATCGATGCGCCCGATGCCGACATTCCGATCCGCACGCTGCGCAACATCAGCCTGAATCCGAACTTCGGCGGCGAGGTGATGACGGTGAGCCTCGGCTGCGAGAAGCTGCAGCCCGAGCGCCTGCTGCCGCCGGGCTCGATTCCAGTGGCGGCCGACGGCGCGCCGGAAAACGGCGGCGTCGTGTGCCTGCAGGACGCCGCGCACGTCGGCTTCAACTCGATGATCGACTCGATCATGAAGATGGCCGAATCGCATCTCGAGCGGCTGAACCGCCGCCGTCGCGAAACCTGCCCGGCGTCGGATCTCGTCGTCGGCGTGCAGTGCGGCGGCAGCGACGCGTTCTCGGGGCTCACCGCGAACCCGGCGGTCGGTTTCGCGGCCGACCTGCTCGTGCGGGCGGGCGCCACGATCATGTTCTCGGAGGTGACGGAAGTGCGCGACGGCGTCGCGCAGCTCACGTCGCGCGCGGCGAACGAGGACGTCGCCCGCGAGATCATCCGCGAGATGGACTGGTACGACCGCTACCTGCAGCGCGGCCGCGTCGACCGCAGCGCGAACACGACGCCCGGCAACAAGAAGGGCGGCCTGTCGAACATCGTCGAGAAGGCGATGGGCTCGATCGTGAAGTCGGGCAGCGCGCCGATCGCGGGCGTCGTGCGCCCCGGCGACCGGGCGCGGCAGAAGGGGCTGCTGTACGCGGCGACGCCCGCGAGCGACTTCATCTGCGGCACGCTGCAGCTCGCGGCGGGAATGAACCTGCACGTTTTCACGACGGGGCGCGGCACGCCGTACGGCCTTGCGCAGGTGCCGGTGATCAAGGTCGCGACGCGCAGCGATCTCGCGCGCCGCTGGCACGACCTGATGGATCTCGACGCGGGGCAGATCGCCACTGGCGCGGCGTCGATCGAGGACGTGGGCTGGGAACTGTTCCGGCTGATGCTCGACGTCGCGAGCGGCAAGCGCCGCACGTGGGCCGAGCAATGGAAGCTCGCGAATGCGCTGACGCTGTTCAATCCGGCGCCGGTGACCTGACGCGCGCCGCGACGGCGGCAGACGATGCGATGCGGGCGCCTTCGGGCGCCCGTTTTTGATGGTGGCGGCGGGTTCGCGGTTCGGCGCATGCGTATTTTCCGCGGCCGGCACGAATTCCTTACCTCGCACGTAATCGACCGCCCACGCGAGGCCGGCGACGATGGTGGCACGCGAACACGAAACGTTTGCGACATCGTCCCCCCATCGACACAAGGAGCCTCGCCATGAACACCGCCGAAACCGCCCAGTCGGCTCACGCCGACCTGATCGACCGCTATTTCGATGCCTGGAACGAACCCGACGCCGCACGCCGGCGCGCGCTGATCGATGCGACCTACGCGAGCGACGCGGCCTATCGCGATCCGCTGATGGCCGGCGACGGCCATGCGGGCATCGAGACGATGATCGCCGCGGTGCAGGAGCGTTTCCCCGCGTATCGCTTTCGCCGCACGACCGACGTCGACGGGTTCGGCCAGCACCTGCGCTTCTCGTGGGCGCTCGTGTCGCCCGACGGCGCGGCGGTCGTGAAAGGTTCGGACTTCGGCACCGTCGATGCGTCGGGCCGCCTGAAGTCGGTCACGGGTTTCATCGACGAAATGCCGGCCGCGGCGTCGTGATGCGAGCGACGCATGCCCGGCGGCGGCCGGGATCGGGTAACGTTATGCAATTCGTTCCCGATCCCGGAGCCTTTCCCACATGTTGAAGAATCTCGATCCGCTGTTGCACGCCGACATCCTGCACGCGCTGCGCGCGATGGGCCACGGCGATGAAGTGGTGATCTGCGATGCGAATTTTCCGGCGGAATCCGTCGCCGAGCACACGGTGGTCGGCCGCGCGCTGCGCATCGACGGCGCCGACTCGGCGCGCGTCGCGCGCGCGGTGCTATCGGTGCTGCCGCTCGACACGTTCGTCGACACACCCGCTTGGCGGATGGAAGTCGTCGGCGATCCGGCCGCGGTGCCGCCCGTGCAGCGCGAAGTGCAGGCCGAGATCGATCGTGCGGAAGGGCGCGCGGTGCCGCTCACGGGCGTCGACCGTTTCGCGTTCTACGAGCGCGCCCAGCAGGCGTATGCGGTGATCGTCACCGGCGAGTCGCGCGGCTACGGCTGTTTCATCTTCAAGAAAGGCGTGCTGTTGAGCGACGCCGGTTAGGGCCTGTTCCGTTATCTATCCGCCAGGGCCGAACACCGTGTTTCGCGGTGCCGCCGCGCTTGAATGACCGCCGCAGTGTAAAGATTTGCTACAACCTTTTTCTTGGACACCGCGGAAAGACCCTCTATGCTGGCCCATTTGCCGCCGGCCCGGCAGGGCCGCGCGACCCCGAACCGCACGGGCACGCCTCGTGCGGACGGCCGAATTGCATACGAGGAGAGAGGCATGACGCGTTCCGTCGATTCCGGCGTCATTTTTTTCGCGCGCCTGGCGCTGGCGGCGTTGTTCTTGTGGGGCGGCGTGATGAAGCTGCTCGGCTACAGCGATTTCATCGGCTATCTGCACGGGCTGAACGTGCCCTATCCGCAGGTGACGGGGCCGGTCGTCGTCACGATCGAAGCGCTCGGCGGGCTGCTGCTGATCGTCGGCTACAAGGTGAAGCCGCTCGCGTTGCTGATGGCGTTCTATACGATCGCGACCGCGATGGTCGGACACAATTTCTGGGACGCGACGGACGCCGCGGTCCAGCACGACATGGTGATCCACTTCTGGAAGAACGTCGCGATCGCCGGCGGTTTCCTGCTGCTGTTCGTGACCGGCGCCGGCGGCGCAAGCATCGACGCGCTGCGCCGGCCGAGTTCGTCGTACGGCGCGCTGCGCTGAATTGAACCCGGTTGAACGGCGCGACGCGCGCACGTCGCCGCGCTGAAGCCCAAACAAAAGGGCCGAATCCCGCACGCCGCGGGATTCGGCCCTTTGTTCATCCAGCGGGCGCGTGCGCGCCGACGTTCAGCGCGTGTCCTTCGGGTCCTTCGCATCCTTCGAGAACTGCACGGCGATCGCGCCGAGCACGCAGATCGCCGCGACGTACACGACCGGCGCGAGCGGATTCGACTTCATCATCAGCGACACGATCACCGGCGTGAGGCCGCCGAAGATCGCATACGCGACGTTGTACGAGAACGAGATGCCCGAGAAGCGCACGACGGGCGGGAAGCTCTTGACCATCACGAACGGCACCGCGCCGATCGTGCCGACCATGAAGCCGGCGATCCCGTAGTACAGCGGCAGCGTCGACGCGTCGGCCGCGACCTGCGCGAACAGCAGGTAGTAGCACGCGGCCAGCACGAGGCCGCCGATGCCGAGCACGCGCTTCGCGCCGATCCAGCCCGCGAGCGAGCCGGCGGTGATGCAGCCGGCGGTAAGGCACAGCGTCGCGACGCTGTTCGCGAACAGCGTGGTCGCGGGCGTCAGGTGAAACTGCTTCTGCAGCAGCGCGGGTGTCATCAGGATCACGACGACGATCGCCGCGGACAGCATCCACGTGAGCAGCATCGACACGATCACCGCGCGGCCGTGGTCGCGCAGCACGGCCTTCAGCGGAATCTCGGCCGCGAGCGCCTTCTTCGCCTTCATCTCGGCGAACACCGGCGTCTCGTGCAGCCAGCGGCGCAGGTACACGGAGAACAGGCCGAACACGCCGCCGAGCAGGAACGGAATGCGCCACGCGAATGCGGTGACTTCGGCGCCCGAGTAACGGCTGTTGATGCCCGCGGCGACCAGCGAGCCGAGCAGGATGCCGGCCGTGAGGCCCGCGGTCAGCGTGCCGCACGCATAGCCGATGTGGCGCGACGGCACGTGTTCCGACACGAACACCCATGCGCCCGGCACTTCGCCGCCGACCGCCGCGCCCTGCAGCACGCGGAACAGCAGCAGCAACACCGGCGCGAGGATGCCGATCGAGTCGTAGGTCGGCAGCAGGCCCATCAGCAGCGTCGGCACCGACATCATCAGCACGCTCAGCGTAAACATCCGCTTGCGGCCGAACAGGTCGCCGAAGTGCGCCATGATCACGCCGCCGAGCGGGCGCGCGAGATAGCCGGCCGCGAAGATGCCGAACGTCTGCAACTGGCGCAGCCAGTCGGGAATGTCGTGCGGGAAGAACAGCTGCCCGATCGCGGGTGCGAAGAACACGAAGATGATGAAGTCGTAGAACTCGAGGGCGCCGCCGAGTGCGGCAAGGCCAAGGGTCTTGTAGTCGCTGCGCGTGAGCGCGCGTTCGGCGGCGCGAGGCACGCCGCTCAATTCGGAAGCTTGCATGGTCAGGACGATCGGTTTTCGAATGTAGTTGTCGGTGCTGCGTCTCCAGAACCCGCTATCGGCATGGACTGGCAAGGCGCGGCCTGCGTCGTCGAGCGTGCGTCGAGTGCCGGATGGGGCATGTGACACGCACCGTCGCACCGGGATGGGGCACGACGCAGACGAAGCGTCAAAGCGGGTGGGGGGATTCTACAGGAGCGCGAAATGCGCGCGCGCGGGGCCGCGCCGAGGCATGCTTCGAACTTCGTCGAGCCCGAAACGCACGCGGCGCGGCAGGCGGGAGAACCGCTTGCCGCGCCGCGTGTGACAGGGTCTGCGCGATCAGTTGCCGGCGATCGTGTCGACCGGCTTGAACGCGCCGTGCTCGACCTTGTAGATCGTCACCGGCGCATCCTTCAGGTCGCCCTTCGCGTCGTACGCGATGCTCGGGGCCGACACGCCCTTGATCGACACCTTGCCGAGATACGGCGTATAGACCTTCGGGTCGGTCGAGTTCGCGTCCTTCATCGCGGTGAGCAGCGCGATCGTGCCGTCGTACGAGTAGGGCGAATAGGTGATCACGTCTTCGTTGAAGCGTGCCTTGTAGCGCGATGCGTAGCCGGCGAAGCCCGGCATCTTTTCTTTCGGCAGCCCGCCCATGTAGACGATCGCGCCTTCGGCCGCGTCGCCGCCGACCTTCAGGAACGTCGGCGAGCGCGACATCTCGCCGGTCACGAAGGCGGACTTCATCCCGAGCTGGCGCATCTTGCGGATCATCGGCGACGACTGCGCATCGCCGCCGCCGTAGAAGATCGCGTCCGGGTTGATGCCCTTCAGGTTGGTCAGGATCGCGGAGAAGTCGAGCGCCTTGTCGTTCGTGAAGTCGCGCTTGACGATCGTGCCGCCCGCGGCTTGCACGGCCTTCGCGAATTCGTCGGCGATGCCCTGGCCGTAGGCCGTGCGGTCGTCGATGATCGCGATGCGCTTGAAGTGCAGCGTCTTCACCGCATACGTGCCGACGATGCGGCCGGCCTGTGCATCGCTCGTCAGCAGCCGGTAGGTCGTCTTGTAGCCGCGCGCCGTGTATTGCGGCGACGTCGCCATCGAGATCTGCGGCAGCCCCGCGCGATCGTACAGGTCGGACGCCGGAATGCTCGTGCCCGAGTTGAAGTGGCCGATGACCCCGCGGACGTTGTCGTCGATCAGCCGCTGCGCGACCGTCGTGCCGGTGCGCGGGTCGGCCTGGTCGTCCTGCGAGTCGAGCTGGAACGTGACCGGCTTGCCGCCGATCGTCGGATTCGTCGCGTTGAAATCGGCGATCGCGAGTTGCACGCCCTTCTGCATGTCCGAGCCGTAGTTCGACTGCGGCCCCGTCAGCGGTGCGGCGAAACCGATCTTGACGACGTCGGCGGCGATGGCGTGTGCGCCCGACAGTGCGCAGGCAGCAGCCAGCGCGACGTGCGATACCTTCAGCTTCACTTTCACTTCCCCTTGATGGCATGGTTGGGCCGCCGCCGGCCAGCCGGCCGGCGCGGTAAACCGGGCGAGACGTATCGGGTTGCAGGCGTTTCGGAAAGCCGTGCGGGGTGTGCCATGCGCTGCGCGGGTTGTGCCGGAATCGGCGTGCGCGGCGGCGGCGGGATGTCGTCTCGTAACCGTTGATCGAAGTCTAGGTAGCGAAAATGCGCGCGTCTTGCGCGTTCGGAGCGCGGGCGGCGACGATTTCGGCATATCGTCGATAACCCTGATATATGCTGAAATCGTCATGACGAGTGCGCAAACGCGCCAAGACGCGACACGCCGGCATTTTTAGGATGGCGGGTTCGGGCGCGCGTAGTCTCGGCGCCGGCGGGGTGAGCCGATAGCGTCGGCAGCGCCGGCCGTGCGCGACGCCGGGCAACGTGCCGATGCGAAATCGTGCCCGCCGGACGTGCGTGCGGCGCAGTGGTTGCGCGCACAACCGCACGGCGCATGACGTGCTTGCCGGCCCATGCGAATCGCCCGATCGGTGCCGAGCGACGGCGGGTTGCGCTTGCCGCCATTCGCCGGGCCGCCCGATCGCCACGACGCGTTCGAGACGGCGCTCCTATAATCGACGCCATCAGCCACCCCCTTCGCAGATGCCGGGATGACGACCTTGCTTGCCGCACCGCCCATGAGCCTGTCCGATACGTTGCGCTACCAGCCCGACAACGCCGATCTCGGCGCGATGCTCGCGCACTTCCGCCTGCTCGAGCCGGTGTTCGATGCGCTGCCCGACGTCGCGTTCTTCGTGAAGGACGCGAACGGGCGCTATGCGCTCGTCAACCGCACGCTGGCGATGCGCTGCGGCTACAAGGACAAGCGCGACCTGCTCGGCAAGACGACCGACGAAGTGTTTCCGCGCCGCTTCGGCAAGACCTATTTCGAGCAGGACATGGCGACGATCACCGCGGGCCAGCAGCTGATGGACCAGCTCGAGCTGCATCTGTATCCGGGCCGCCAGCCGGGCTGGTGCCTGACCTGCAAGGAGCCGCTGCGCGACGCGGCCGGCAAGGTGGTCGGCCTCGCGGGCATCTCGCGCGACCTGAAGGCGCACGAGGGCTCGCATCCGGCCTACAGCAAGCTCGCCGACGTGGTGCAGCACATCCAGGATCACTACGTGCAGCCGCTGAACCTGAAGCAGCTCGCGCAGATGGCGGGGATGTCGGTCGCGCAGCTGGAGCGCTACTTCCACAAGGTGTTTCACCTGACGCCGCGCCAGGTGCTTCTGAAGACGCGGCTCGATGCGGCCACGGCGCTGCTGGTCACGCACGACAAGGTGACCGACGTCGCGGCGCTATGCGGGTATACGGATCACAGCGCGTTCACGCGCCAGTTCAAGGCGACGGTCGGCGTGACGCCGACGGAATACCGGCTGATGCTGCAGGACCGGGCAGGGTGAAGTGACGCGCCGGCCGGGCCGGCGGATCTGAAGGGGCGAGACGGGATTCGGCGTGCGGCGGCTCAGCGGTAGCCGAGCCCTTTCAGGACGGCCGTGCCGTCTTCGGTCAGCCGGAAGCTCGGCGCCGTGTCGGCATCGAGCTTGATCATCTCGACGAGGCCGGCTTCCTGCAGCGCGGGCAATTCGGGTTTGGCGTTCGCGCCGATCGGTGCGTGCAGCAGCACGAGCAGCGTCGCGATTTCATGATGGCTGAGCAAACGGCGCAGCATCGTCTTTTTCACTGGGGGGGCGGCCGGGCGGCCCGCGGGTGCATCTACGGCGCTCATCGCTGTCCTCCTTTTCGGGATATCCGTCGGGTACTGGTTGCGGATGGTGCCGTCGGAGACTTAAGCGATTCTTAAAACCGCCGGGGTCGCGCGGATGTTGCGGTGCGGTGTGCGTTACCGGATGTAACGCCCGCCGGGCGGCCGTTTCCGGCCGCCGGCGGCCGGCCGTGCCAGGCGGGCGCCGCGGCGGGATTCACCACGATGGTGCGGTCGCGCGGCGCGCGTCGCAGGGTCGTCGTGTTTTTCTCATTCGATTCGACCCCTGGACGAAGTTGCCTGCTCCCTTATTTCCTGCGCTGGGCCTGCGCGGCGAGCCGCACAGCCGCGTTGGCCGCGCCGTAGCCGTCGTAGCCGCCGCGCCGCTCGACGATTTCGAGCGAGAAGCGGTTATCGACCAGCTCGGTATACGCGTGCAGGAATTCACCGCCGTTTTCGTCGCGGTCGTACAGCAGGTGGTGGGCGCTCAGCGTGTCGATCAGCTCGTCCGGCAACGCATAGCGCGCGGCCAGATCGTCGTAGTAATTCGGCGGGATCCGCAGGAACGGCACGCCGTCGGCCGCGAACGCGGCGACCGTCTTCACGATGTCGTCGGTCCGGAACGCGACGTGGTTCAGCCCTGTGCCGTGATAGCGGTCGAGCGATTCGGCGACGGCCGTATGACGGTCGACCGACGCATTCAGCGCGATGCGCACCGAACCGTCCGTGCTGCGCACCGCGCGGCTGCGCATCAGGCCGTACGGATCGGGCACGAGCCAGCTGCGCTCGGCCTCGAAGCCGAAGGCGGTCTTGAAGAACAGGATCCACGTGTCGAGCGCGTCGGCCGGCAGCGCGAGGCAGACGTGGTCGATGCCCGTCAGCGGGCCGACCTCGCTCGGGCCGTCGATGTCGGTCAGCACGAAATCCGATTCATACAGCGTCGGTGCGTTCGGCGTCTCGTCGACGAAGTATTCGAGGCTGCCGTCCGGCGCCTGCACGCCCGGCAGCACGCGCTCGTTCGGGCCGACGCGCCCGGAAAACGGCGCGTAGCCGAAGCCGGCCGCGCGCTCGAATGCCACTTTCGCATCGTCGACGCGGAACGCCGACGCACACAGCGACAACCCGTGCTGCTGGAAGAACGCGTCGGCGAACGAGTCGCGCTCGGCGTTCAGCACGATCGACGCGGCACCGTGCTGGAACAGCGTCACGTCCTTCGACCGATGACGGCCTGCGAGCCGGAACCGCATCCGGCCGAGCCATTCGCCGACGGTAGCAGCCGCCTGCGCGTCGACCGCGAATTCGATGAACTGGAACCCGACGTGCGCGGGCGGTGCCGGCGGCGCGAACAGCGGCTGGTCGGCGGCCGGCGCGCGGCCGTCCTGCGCGAGTCGCGCGCGCGTCAGTTCTTCCAGATAGAGCAGCGAGCGGTGGCCGTCGGCGGCCGTGATCGCGGTCGGCGCGGCGCGGAAGCCGTCGTTGAAGATCTCGAGCGACAGCGGCCCCTTGTAACCGGACTCGATCACGCGGGCGGTGAAGCGCGCGAGGTCGAAGTCGCCCTGGCCGGGGAACGAGCGGTAGTGACGGCTCCATTCGAGCACGTCCATCGCGAGCTTCGGCGCATCGGCGATCTGCACGAACGCGATCCGGTCGCCCGGGATGTCGGCGATCGCGTCCGGCGAATCGTCGAGCGACAGCGTATGGAAGCTGTCGAGCGCGAGGCCGAGGTGCGGGCTGTTCACCGCGTTCACGAGCTGCCACGCATGGCCGTACCGGTTCACGACGCGGCCCCACGCGAGCGCCTCGTACGCGGCGACCACGCCCGCCTGCCGCGCGGCTTCGGCGAGCGCGCCGAGCTGGTCGACCAGCAGCGCGTCGTCCGCGATCGTGTCGGGCGACACGCTGCTGCACACCAGGATGCGGTCGGTGCCGAGCGCGTGCATCACGTCGAACTTGCGGCGGATGCGGTCGAGATTGCGGGCGAGCTGGGCCGGGCTCACGCCCTCGAAGTCGCGAAACGGCTGGAACAGCACGATGTCGAGGCCGAGATCGGCGGCCATGCGCCGCACGTCGGCGGGCGATCCGTCGAAGTAGACGAGGTCGTTCTCGAAGATTTCGACACCGTCGAAGCCGGCGGCCTGGATGGCGGCGAGCTTCTCGGCGAGCGTGCCGGACAGTGACACGGTGGCGATCGAGCGCTGCATGGGCGAATCCTGCGGATGAGCGGGGTGTGGCGTCGGCCGGATCGGGCCGGAATGAACCAGTCGTTGAATTACCGGTGAGCGCCATATCCCGAATTTACTAGGGGAGTGAGTGAAATTATACAAACTAACTAGATGGTACAAATAAGCGAAAACCCGAAAAGACATTGCGCTTGCGCAAGCGCACACTAGCGCCAAATCTTGACGTCAGAGGGCGAAGTCGACTAGCGATTCGCCCCTGTTTTAGGAGCAGAAACACCATGAGCAAGCACAAGGTGCTGGTGCTGAACGGCCCGAACCTGAATCTGCTGGGGACCCGCGAGCCCCACATCTACGGCGCGGAAACCCTCGCCGACCTCGAGCAGCGTTGCCGCACGGCGGCCGACGGGCTCGGGCTGGAGATCGATTTCCGCCAGTCGAACGCCGAGCACCAGCTGATCGACTGGCTGCATGCCGCGCGTCACGACACGCACGGCATCGTGATCAACCCGGCCGCCTACACGCACACGTCGGTCGCGCTGGCCGACGCACTGTCCGCGATCGCGAAACCCGTGATCGAGGTGCATATCTCGAACGTGCATCGCCGCGAGGCATTCCGTCACCACTCTTATGTGTCGGCGGTGGCCGAAGCCGTGATCTGCGGCTGCGGCACCGAAGGCTACGTATTCGCGCTGCAGCGCCTGTCGACCATTTTTGCCCAAGGAGCCGCACGATGAGCCGCCCGTCTTTTCTGATCGGCCTGATCGGCCAGGGCATCGGCGGTTCGCTGTCGCCCGCGATGCACGAGGAAGAAGGCTTCCGCCAGGGATTCGGCTACGTGTACCGGCGCATCGATCTGGACGTGCTCGGCGTGACCGCCGACGCGCTGCCGGAACTGCTCGATGCCGCGCAGCGGATGGGCTACAACGGGCTCAACATCACGCATCCTTGCAAGCAGCGCGTGATCGAGCACCTCGACGCACTGTCGGACGACGCGCGCGCACTCGGCGCGGTCAACACCGTGCTGTTCAAGGACGGCAAGCGGATCGGCCACAACACCGACTGGTCGGGTTTCGCGAAGTCGTTCCGCCGCGGGCTGCCCGACGCGTCGCTCGAACGTGTCGTGCAGCTCGGCGCGGGCGGCGCGGGTGCGGCCGTCGCGCATGCGGCGCTGCAGATGGGTGCCGCCGAACTGACGATCTTCGACGTCGACGGCACGCGCGCCATCGCGCTCGCGGGTGAACTGCAGCAGCGCTTCCCGGCCGCCCGGGTCACGCCGGGCAGCGATCTCGCGGCCGCGATGCAGGCCGCGACCGGCCTGATCCATTGCACGCCGACCGGCATGGCCAAGCATCCGGGCCTGCCGCTGCCGGCCGAGCTGCTCCGCGCGGGCATGTGGGTCGCCGACATCGTGTATTTCCCGCTCGAAACCGAGCTGATCCGCGCCGCGCGCGCGGCCGGCTGCGCGACGCTGCCGGGCGGCGGGATGGCCGTGTACCAGGCCGTCGATGCGTTCGAGATCTTCACCGGACGAACGCCGGACGACGAACGGATGTTCGAACACTTTCAGTCGCTCGTCGCACGCTGACCCTTCTAGCGACCAGCTGAAAAATAGACCAGGAGACAACCATGCAGCACACCACCCACACGAACGCCGCGCCCGCGGCGGCCGGTACGGTCCGGCGGACCTCGGCGCGCTACAAGATCCTCGCGCTGCTCGCGATCGGCACGATGATCAACTATCTCGACCGTACCGTGCTGGGGGTGGCTGCGCCGCAGCTCACCAAGGAGCTCGGCATCAACGCGGCCGTGATGGGCATCATGTTCTCCGCGTTCTCGTGGACGTACGTCGCGATGCAGGTGCCCGGCGGCCTGTTCCTCGACCGCTTCGGCAGCAAGATCACCTATTACTGGTCGATGACGTTGTGGTCGCTGTGCACGCTCCTGCAGGGCTTCGTGCCCGGCGTCGGGACGCTGCTCGCATGCCGGCTCGGCCTCGGCGTGACGGAAGCGCCGTGTTTCCCGACCAACAGCCGCGTCGTCGCGACGTGGTTCCCGCAGAATGAACGTGCGATGGCGACCGGCACCTACACCGTCGGCGAGTACATCGGTCTCGCGTTCTTCAGCCCCGTGCTGTTCGCGCTGATGGGTGCGTTCGGCTGGCGTTCGCTGTTCTGGGTCGTCGGTGGGGTCGGCATCGTGTTCGGCCTGGTCTGGTGGAAGTTCTATCACGAGCCGCGCAACCATCCGGCCGCGAATTCGGAAGAACTCGCGTACATCGAAGCGGGCGGCGGTCTCGTGCACGGCGCGCGCAAGGACGGCGGCAAGGGCGGCAAGCCCGCCCAGGCCAAGTTCAGCTGGGCGATGGCCGGCCAGCTGCTGAAGAAGCGCCAGCTCGCGGGGATCTGCCTCGGCCAGTTCGCCGGCAACTCGACGCTCGTGTTCTTCCTGACCTGGTTCCCGACCTATCTCGCGACCGAGCGCCACATGGGCTGGCTGAAGATCGGCTTCTTCGCGATCATGCCGTTCATCGCCGCGTCGGTCGGCGTGATGTTCGGCGGGATCTTCTCCGACTGGTTGCTGCGCCGCGGCAAGTCCGCGAACCTCGCACGCAAGCTGCCGATCATCGCCGGCCTGCTGCTCGCGTCGACGATCATTCTCGCGAACTACGTGCAAAGCAACGAAGCCGTGATCGCGATCATGTCGGTCGCGTTCTTCGCGCAGGGGATGGCCGCGCTCGGCTGGACGCTCGTGTCCGACATCGCGCCGGACGGCCTGCTCGGCGTGACCGGCGGCATCTTCAACTTCGCGGCGAACCTGGCCGGCATCATTACGCCGCTCGTCGTCGGCTTCATCGTCGCGTCGACCGGCTCGTTCGTCGGTGCGCTGGTGTTCATCGGCGTGATCGCGTTGATCGGTGCGCTGTCGTACATCTTCGTCGTCGGCGACATCAAGCGGATCGAACTGTAAGCACCGGCTCCACGCACTCTCGGTGCGTTCGCCCGGCGACCTGTGGGTCGCCGGGCTTTTTTGTATCCGCTCGCGACTGCGAAGCGGTTCAGGCCGCCGCGCTCACGCGTGCCGCATCGTGATCCCGAGCGATTCGACCGCCTGTGCGATCGCCGCGACCGCCCGCCGGATGTCGCCGGCATCGATCGCGCCGATGCAGCCGACGCGGAACGTCTCGAGTTGCGTCAGCTTGCCCGGATACAGGATGAAGCCCGCGCCGCGCACCGCATCGTAGAAGCGGCGGAAGTCGTAGGCCGGATGGTCGGGCGCATGGAACGTGACGATCACCGGCGCCTGCACGCTGGCGTCGAGGAACGGCGTGAAGCCGAGCGCGCGCATCGATTCGACCAGCGTCCGGCAGTTTTCCGCATAGCGCGCACCGCGCGCGGGCTGGCCGTCTTCGGCCAGGTATTGGTCGAGCGCGGCGCGTAGCGCGGCGATCACGTGGGTCGGCGGCGTGAAGCGCCACTGGCCCGTCTTGCACAGGTACGCGTACTGATCGTGGAGGTCGAGCGCGAGCGACCGCGAGTTGCCTTCGCACGCGTCGAGCGCAGCGCGCCGCACGATCGCGAACCCCATCCCCGGCACGCCTTCCAGGCATTTGCCGCTCGCCGAGATCAGCGCGTCGATCCCGCTGTCCGCCAGCGTGATCGGCAGCGCGCCGAACGAACTCATCGCATCGACGATCAGCCGCTTGCCGTGCCGCCGGCACACGGCCGCGATCGCGTCAAGCGGATTCAGGATGCCGGCACTTGTTTCCAGGTGCACCAGCGCGACGTGCGTGATGCGCGGCTCGCGCGCGAACGCGGCTTCGACCGCGCCGGGGTCGACCGCCGCGTTCTCGCCGAACGGCAGCGCGATCGACTCGATGCCGAGCCGGCCGAGGATCTTCAGGATGCGCGCGCAATACGCGCCGTTGTCCGGCACCAGCACGACGCCGTCGCGCGGCACCAGCGTGCCGAGCGCGGCTTCGACCGAAAACGTGCCGCTGCCTTGCATCGGCACGCACACGTATGCGTCGCCGCCGCGCGCGATCGCGACGAGATCCGCGCAGACGCTCGCCGTCAGTTGATTGAAAGCGGCGTCCCACGAGCCCCGGCGTGAGCAGAATCGGGTCCGACATGATTTTTCTCCAGCAAAGGTCGGATGAAACGCCAGGGCGGCATTTCTGAATGACTTGCATGATATTGGCAAAATGTGTCATTTTTTGGAAATTGTGGCACACGTCACGGCGTTGTCATCGAACGCTGTGATCCTTCGGTTGCCGCGCGAGACCACCTGCAGCGCGGCAGCGAGACGGGCCGGTTGTCGGTCTGTCCGACTGAAAGGAGCCGGATCGTGCCCCGGCCGTTTGGTGTTCCGCCTACGGAGAAGTGAGATGACACTGCAGAATTCCTCGCGCGCCGCTGCCGGCGCGTTCCGCAAGCTCGCGCTGGCCGCCTGCGCCGCCGGTCTGCTGCAAGGCGCCGCGATGCCCGCGCACGCGGCGAACGCGGTCGTGCTGTATACGGCGGACGGTCTCGAGAACCTCTATCGCGATGTGCTGCCGGCGTTCGAGAAGAAGGAAGGCGTCAAGGTCAACATCGTGACGGCGGGCAGCGGCGAGGTCGTCAACCGCGCGAACATCGAAAAGAATTCGCCGAAGGCGGACGTGATCGTCACGCTGCCGCCGTTCATCCAGCAAGCCGGCCAGATGGGCCTGTTGCAGCCGTACCAGAGCGTGAACTACAAGAACGTGCCGGCGATCGCGAAGGCGGAAGACGGCACCTGGGCGACGTTCGTGAACAACTACTTCTCGTTCGCGATCAACCCGGACGTCGTGAAGAACCAGCCGAAGACGTTCGCCGACCTGCTGTCGCCGGCCTACGCGGGCAAGGTCGCGTACTCGAACCCGGCCACCGCCGGCGACGGGATGGCCGTGCTGATCCTGACGACGTCGCTGATGGGCGAGGACAAGGCGTTCGACTATCTCGCGAAGCTGTCGCAGAGCGTGAAGTTCCACACGAAGGGCACCGGCTACCTGAATGTGCTGCTGTCGCGTAACGAGATCAGCGTCGCGAACGGCGACCTGCAGATGGACCTCGACGACGCCGAGCACGGCGCGCTGTCCGTCAAGCCGATCTTCCTGGCCGCGAAGGACGGCGACCAGCCGACCACGTTCCAGCTGCCGTACGGCATCGGCCTGATCAAGAGCGGCCCGAATCAGGACGCCGGCAAGAAGCTGATCGACTACCTGATGTCGACCGACGTGCAGTCGAAGGTGCCGGACATGTACGGCATCCCGGGCCGCACGGACGTGCCGCTGGCCGGCAAGAACGGCGAGGCGGTCAAGAAGGCGATCGCGGGCGTGAAGCTGATCCCGGTCGACTGGACCCAGGTGATGGCGAAGAAGCCGGTGTGGATCGAGCGCTGGAAGAAGGACGTGATCGGCAGCTCGGGCAAGCAGCTCGACGTCGTCAAGCCGAAGTGATCGGCGCAAGCTGCCTGTATTAGTGAGCAAGAGGATGAACCCGGTGGAAACCACCCTGACCCATCCCGGCGCTTTCGGCGCCGCCGAACCGCAAGCAACGCTGCGGTCCGGCGCGCCGGGCGGCGTGCAGATCGAGCACCTCAGCGTGCGCTACGGCGCACGCACGGTGCTGGAAGATCTGTCGCTGTCGATCGGCGCCGGTGAATTTTTGACCGTGCTCGGCAAGAGCGGCTGCGGCAAGACCACGCTGCTGCGCTTCATCGCCGGGTTCGTGAAGGCCGACGGCCTGACCGGCACGCTGACCGTGGCCGGACGCGACCTGACCCATGCGCCGCCGCACAAGCGCAACCTCGGTCTGCTGTTCCAGAATTACGCGCTGTTCCCGCACCTGTCGGTGTTCGAGAACGTCGCATTCGGGCTGCGCGCACGCGGCATGGCGTCGCCGGAAGTGACGCGCCGCGTCGCCGACGCGCTGAAGCTCGTGCAACTCGGCGACGCGGGCCACCATCTGCCCGCGCAACTGTCCGGCGGGATGCAGCAGCGCGTCGCGCTGGCGCGCGCGCTCGTGATCGAGCCGGACGTGCTGCTGCTCGACGAGCCGCTGTCGGCGCTCGACGCCAATCTGCGCGCATCGGTGCGCAGCGAACTGAAGGCGCTGCACGAGCGCCTGCCGAACCTGACCGTCGTCTGCGTGACGCACGACCGCGACGACGCGCTCGTGCTGTCCGACCGCGCGCTGCTGATGCGCGACGGCCGCATCGCGCAGCTCGGCACGCCGCAGCAGCTGTACGACGCGCCGCGGGACGGCTACGTCGCGCGCTATCTCGGCCCGGCCAACCTGCTGCCGCCGCACGTGATCTTCCCGCTCGGCGACCCGCGTCACGACGTGCGCGGCAAGGTCGCGTGCGTGCGCCCCGAGCGGCTGACCGTGATGCCGCTCGCGGCGGGCGGCCTGCACGGCACGGTGTCGTCGGTCGAATGGCAGGGCGCGGACCTGTCGATCGCGGTCATGATCGACGCGGCGCCCGACGAACCCGTGCGCGTGACGATGCAACGCGGCCGCGGCGCGGCTCCCGAGCGCGGTGCGCGCGTGTCCCTGCATTGCGAGGCAGACGATGTCGTCCTTATCGAGCCCTGAAGCCGGCCTGCCGCCGCACGTGCTCGCGTCGGCCGCCGCGCATGCCGCCGCCGCGCGGCGCCGCAAGCGCATGGGCGACCTGCACCTCGCCGCGCTCGCGATCGTCGTGCTCGGCCCGCTCGTCGTCTATCCGCTGGTGCGGCTCGTGCTGCTGAGCGTGTCCGGCGATCACGGGCTGAGCTTCGCCGCATACCGGACCTTCTTCGGCAACCCCGATACGCGCAACGTGCTGCTGACGACGGTCGGCGTGCTGTTCGCGAGCGCCGGCACCGCATCGGTGCTCGGCGTGCTGCTGGCCGCGCTGCTGTTCTTCAAGCCGTTCCCGGGCGCGTCGCTCGTCACGCGCTTCCTGGAACTGTACGTCGCGTTCCCGTCGTTCCTCGTCGCGTTCACCTTGATCTTCCTGTACGGCTCGCAAGGCTCGATCAGCATCGCGCTGCAGCACCTGTTCCATCTCGAGAACCCGCCGCTCGACTTCCTGTTCGGCATCGGCGGCGTGATCCTCGCGCAGACCGTGTTCTATACGCCGTTCGTCGTGCGGCCGACGCTCGCGTCGTTCGCGACGCTCGACCTGCGCCTGATCGAAGCGGCGCGCAGCCTTGGCGCGTCCGGCTGGATGCTCGCGCGCCGCGTCGTGCTGCCGATCGCGTGGCCGGGCATCGCCGCCGGCACGGTGCTGTGTTTCCTGCTGACGCTGAACGAGTTCGGGATCCTGCTCGTGCTCGGCAGCGCGCGGCTCGTGACCCTGCCGGTCGCGATCTACAGCAGCGCGACCGTCGATCTCGACCTGCCGACCGCGTCGGCCGGCGCGGTCGTGATGCTCGCGCTGTCGCTGGCGCTCTATACGGTTTATCGCCGGGTGAACCGGCGTGCGACGGGAGGGAACGATGTCCGCTGAATTCCATATCGGGCAAGCCGTGCCGCGTCATCGGATCGGCTGGAGCGACACGCTGCTCAAGCATGCGTCGCGCGCCGCGCTCGCGCTGGCCGCGTTCGCCTGCTTCTGGCTGTTCGTGCTGCCGGTCATCGTCGTCGCGCTGTCGAGCGTGTCGACGCAGTGGTCGGGCACGATCCTGCCGGCCGGCTACAGCCTGCGCTGGTTCGAGCGGCTCGGGTCGCCGGAATACGACGCGCTGCTGACGAGCCTCGAAATCGGCTTCGGCGTGTCGGCGATCGGCACGATCCTCGGGCTGTGGCTTGCGCTTGCACTCGAGGGGCGCGACCGGCGCGGTCTCGGCGCGGTCGTCGACGCGCTCGTGATGGTGCCGAACGGTGTGCCGAGCGTCGTGCTCGGGCTCGCGGTGCTGATCGCGTATCACCAGAAGCCGCTCGACCTGTCGAGCTCCGCGGCGATCGTCGTGCTCGTGCAGCTCGCGCTGATCCTGCCGTTCTGCTATCGCTGCGCGGCCGCCGCGCTGCGCCCGGAGCTGACCGTGCTGCGCGAAGCGGCGGCGAGCCTCGGTGCGCCGCCCGCGATGGTGCTGCGCCGCGTGCTGCTGCCGCAGCTGGTGCCGGCGCTGCGCGCGAGCCTCGCGCTCGGCTTCGCGCTGTCGCTCGGCGAACTCGGCGCGACGCTGACCGTCTACCCGCCGGGTTTCGCGACCGTGCCGATCGTCGTGATCGGCCAGGTTGAGCGCGGCTATTACCTGCCCGCCTCGGCGCTGTCGCTGCTGATGCTCGGCGCGTCGCTCGCGGCGCTGCTGCTGATCGCCGCGCGCGTGCCGCGCGGCAAGCGGGCGGCATCATGAACGCCGCGTTCGCATTGCGACAGCCCGGCGAGCAATCGGCCGCGGGCAAGGGTTCGGCGGATCTCGCGGGACGTTCCGTCGACGTCAACGGCCGACGCTACCGGCTACCGGTCGAACCGACCGTCGTCATCTGCGTCGACGGCTGCGAGTACGACTATCTCGAGCGTGCGGTGGAAGCGGGCGTCGCGCCGTTCATCGGCCGGATGATCGCGCAAGGCACCGCGTGGCGCGCCGACTGCGTCGTGCCGACCTTCACCAACCCGAACAACCTGTCGATCGTCTGCGGCGTGCCGCCGTCGGTCCACGGAATCTGCGGCAACTACTTCTGGGATCCGGCCGCCGACGGCGGTCGCGGCGCCGAAGTGATGATGAACGACCCGGCCTACCTGCGGGCCGGCACGCTGCTCGCGGCGGCGTCCGACGCCGGCGCGCGGGTGGCCGTCGTCACGGCGAAGGACAAGCTGCGCCGGCTGCTCGGCTGGCAGATGAACGGCATCTGTTTTTCCGCCGAGAAGGCCGCGCAGGCGAATCTCGCGGAAAACGGGATCGTCGACGTGCTTGACTGGGTCGGCCTGCCGTCGCCGGACGTGTACAGCGCGGCATTGTCCGAATTCGTGTTCGCGGCCGGCGTGCGGCTCGCGCAGACGCGCCAGGTCGACCTGATGTACCTGTCGACCACCGACTACGTGCAGCACAAGTGCGAGCCGGGCAGTGCCGGCGCGAACGCGTTCTACGCAATGATGGACGGCTATCTCGCGCAGCTCGACGCGCTCGGCTGGGCGATCGGGCTCACGGCCGACCACGGGATGAACGCGAAGCACGATCCGGCCACGGGCCGCCCGAACGTGATCTATCTTCAGGACGCGTTCGACGGCTGGTTCGGTGTGCGGGCCGCACGCGTGATCTTGCCGATCACCGATCCGTACGTCGTGCACCACGGCGCGCTCGGCTCGTTCGCAACCGTCTACCTGGCGCCCGGCGTCGACCGGGTCGAAGCGATGTGGCGCGTCGGCGGGCTCGACGGCGTCGAGCTCGTACTCGACAACGCGGAAGCGGCCGCGCGCTTCGAACTGCCGGCCGACCGGATCGGGGATCTCGTCGTGATCGGTCGGCGCGACATGACGCTCGGCACGCGCGAGCGCGAACACGACCTGTCCGGCCTGACCGTGCCGCTGCGTTCGCACGGCGGCGTGTCCGAGCAGGAGGTGCCGTTGCTGTTCAACCGTCGGATCGAGCGGGACGACCCTGCACGTCGTCCGCGCAACTTCGACGTCTTCGATTTCGTGCTGAATCGGGTCGCGACATGATGGCTCACCCCCGACAGGATCACCCCGCGTTCCGCGCCGAGGCGCTGCGCTGGTGCGGCACGCGCGCGACGCGCGACCGTGTGCTCGACGTCGCCGATCCGTACACCGGCACGCGCGTCGGTACGGCGCCGCTGGCGAGCGTCGACGATGTGCGCGCCGCGTTCGACTACGCGATGGCATACCGGCCCGCGCTCACGCGCTACGAGCGTTCGCAGATCCTCGAGCGCGCGGCCGCGCTGCTGCGCGAGCGTGCCGAGGAGGCGTCCGACCTGATCACGCTCGAGTCGGGATTGTCGAAACAGGATTCGCGCTACGAGATCGGTCGCGTTGCCGACGTGCTGAAGTTTGCGTCGGTCGAAGCGCTGCGCGACGACGCGCAGAGCTTCTCGTGCGACCTGACGCCCCACGGCAAGGCGCGCCGCGTGTTCTCGCAGCGCCAGCCGCTCGACGGCGTGATCGTCGCGATCACGCCGTTCAATCACCCGATGAACCAGGTCGCGCACAAGATCGCGCCGGCGATCGCGACCAACAACCGCGTGATCGTGAAGCCGTCGGAGAAGGTACCGCTGTCGGCGTTTTATCTGGCGGACCTGCTGTATGAAGCCGGTTTGCCGGAGCCGATGCTGCAGGTGCTGACCGGCGACCCGCGCGAAATCGCGGACGAACTCGTCACGCATCCGCATGCATCGCTGATTACCTTTACGGGCGGCGTGTCGATCGGCAAGGCGATCGCCGCGCGGGCCGGCTACCGGCGCATCGTGCTGGAACTGGGCGGCAACGATCCGCTGATCGTCCTCGACGATGCCGATCTGGAACGTGCGGCATCCCTGGCCGTGCTCGGTTCGTACCGGAATTCGGGGCAGCGCTGCACGGCCGTCAAGCGGATCCTGGTACAGCGCTCGGTCGCGCCGGCGTTTACCGAGCTGCTCGTCGAGAAGACGCGCGCCTGGAAGTACGGCGATCCGTTCGATCCCGCAAACGAAATGGGCACGGTGATCGACGACGTCGCGGCGCGGCTGTTCGAGGCCCGGGTCGGCGAGGCGGTCGCGCAGGGGGCGCGCCTGCTGACCGGCAACGTGCGGCGCGGTGCGCTCTATTCGCCGACCGTGCTCGACAACGTCGATCCGTCGATGACGCTCGTGCGCGAGGAGACCTTCGGCCCCGTTTCACCCGTCATCGCGTTCGACACGATCGACGACGCGATCCGGATCAGCAACGGCACGGCGTTCGGGCTGTCGTCGGGTATCTGTACGGACAGTACGGCCGCGGTCGTGCGGTTCGTGAACGAGCTGAACGTCGGGACGGTGAATGTCTGGGAGGTGCCCGGATACCGGATCGAGCTGTCGCCGTTCGGCGGGATCAAGGATTCGGGGCTCGGCTATAAGGAAGGTGTTCAGGAAGCGATGAAGAGCTTCACGAACCTGAAGACGTTTTCGCTGCCTTGGGAGTGAGCGGATGGCATTGACGGTGGAAGAGATCGACGGACTGTATCGCGAGCACGGCCGTGTCGCGTACAGCGGCGAACCGGTCACGCAGCTGGAGCATGCGTTGCAGAGCGGCTTGCTGGCGGAGGAGGCGGGCGCCGACGAGGCGCTGGTCGCGGCGGCGTTCCTGCATGACCTCGGGCATTTGCTGAATCGGCAGGGCGAGACGCCGAGCGCGCGCGGGATCGACGACCTGCATCAGTATTACGTGCTGCCGTTCCTGCGGCCGCTGTTTTCGGACGCGGTTCTGGAGCCGATCCGGCTGCACGTCGACGCGAAGCGTTGCCTGTGCCGCACGGACGCCGGCTACTTCGAGAGCCTGTCGCCGGATTCGGTGCGCAGCCTCGCGCTGCAGGGCGGGATCTTCAGTGAAGCGGAGACGGCGGCATTCCTGCAGCGCCCGTTCGCGGAAGACGCGCTGCGCCTGCGCCGCTGGGACGATACGGCCAAGGAAGAGGGCAAGGCGACGCCGGATCTCGATCACTATATGGAGATCGTGGCGCGCCAGGTACGCGTGAGCTGACGATTCGGCTGCATCCATATAAGGCCCCGCACGCGGCAGCGTGCGGGGCCTTATATTTTTCACGAAACCCCTTGCGCGATTGCCGGCAGGTGCTTAGAATCACGCCTCTTTCGCGCTAACGGAAACGCAGCGCGGGAGAAGAAGGGAAGCGGTGCTGTCGGGCGGGTCGTAGCGGCCTCGACGGTGCAGGAAGTTGAACCCCAGCCGTCGCAACGAAGTAGTTAAAAAGTTGTTGACGAACTGAAAAAGACGGTTCATAATCTCGTTTCTCTGCTGCTGAAAACGCAGCGCTGCTGAGAAAACCTCCGGGTCCTCGCAGAAATGCTCTTTAAAAATTAACAGCCGATAAGTGTGGGCGCTTGATGGCAGCGAGCTGATCTTCGGATCAGAAAAGCGAAAGTATCAAGAGTCTCACACTAAAGTAAGTCAGGTTTATGAAGTGATTCATATTCCTGTCAGCTTTGAGTGA
>NZ_QTPV01000046.1:0-61652 GCF_003857985.1 Burkholderia sp. Bp9090 | reverse complement strand
AAGCCGGGATTCTGGTATCCGCCGTCACCGCCGGCCAAATTCAATCTGATCGGTGCGCTCAAAGGAAACGAAAGCGTTCTGGGGATAGCCGCGACGCTGGCGACCGCGCCGCTCATGTTCGTCGTGACTGGCATCAGTTCGGCGTTGAACATGCTCCGCGTGAACGCTGACCCGCCGAAGGGTTGGACGGTGGTGGCGGATGCGCCGGAACTCGACGAGCCGTTCCCGCCGAAGGCGATGCGATTCGGTAAACCCGTCGAGACGAAGGACGGCGATGCGACAAGCGACTTCAACGAAGGCAACGATCCGCCGGCTGCTTGGCGCGACGCGAACAAGAGCGACGCAGACAAGCGGGCCGATGATCCGTACGACCAGTACCAGCCGAAGAACACGGATAGCGTCGCGCAGGGTACGGCAGGCACTGAGGCCGGGCAGCGTTATGAGGACCGCGCGTTGATGCGGATGGAAGCGCGACGAACGCTGAACAGGGAATGGCTCGACGGCGACGGCCACGTGATCGGCGAGGACGGCAAAAGCGCGATGCCCGAAGGCTACAAGGAATGGCGCGACAAACAGATTGTCGATTGGCTCGATCGCGGCGCGACCAACAGCCCGACGAATCACTCAACGACGATGACCAACCCCGAGCATGCCGAAAAGGCGCTTGCGTATGACGTGGCCGTGGGCCTGTGCTACTTGACGGAAAAGCAACTCAAATCGCTGCGCATCGAGGCTGATTGGCGGATGGGCGATGGGATACCCAAAGACACCCCGAACAAGAAGTATGCCGACTATTTTGCGTCTGGCTCTTTCGCTAGAACGCCTCTCCAGGAATGGGTACACGCAGAGAAAAGCGAAGGCGAGATGCCGGCCGCAATCTCGAATGAGCGCGAAGGTCAGTTTTACTTAAAGGTTGGGGGGGCCATATGAAGATGCTGATCGCTACATGGCCGCGACGTATCGCTATCGTTATTTGTGTCTGGCTGATCACCACTGCTCTCATGGCCTGGCTGATGGCGCACGTAGAACAACCTGACCCTGCGCATTTGGAAATCGGAGATTGGATGAAACGCTTTTTTGTCGTGCCCGCACTGACTGCGGCTATGGTTTTTGCGTTCACTACGGCCATGATGCGTCCAGCACAAGGCGCACCTATCGGGGATCCGAAGGAAGGTACAGCAGTCGGATCCGCAGAATCGACGAAGCCATTCGTCGCTCAGGTTGTCGGCCTGGTCTGGTTGAATCCATTGCAACGTATGGACTACCCGACCGAATGGCAATCGTTGTGGACGCAAGGGCTTGCGACACCGAACAAAAACGATGACATGGTCCGCACCGATCCGAAGTCCTTTACCACCCTGCAATCGGTAGCGGGGATCGCATATGGCAACGAAGGCGAGGAAACGTTCGACGGCTTCTATGCCAAGTACATCGACAAATTCATCCTGCTTCTACGCGCACGTTACTTCAGCAACGTGAAATACTTCTACACCGTGAAATCCGATAGCCAGAAAGATTGGCGCGAACTCGCCGGCATACGCGTCGAAGTTGCCGTTCCGCCCCGACTCGATCCGGCCTTTGCCAAGTCGCGCATGGTCGATCGGATGATGAACTTCTTCGAGATTGGGCCGCCATCACCCAAGACGCTTTGGAGCCGCGACACGCCTCCCGACGTGCAAATCACCCAAGGCGGCGCAAACGCCGGCTTCACATCGCTGAACAACGCGCTGGATTACCTGCAGGCGAACCCCGACAAGACCGTATGGGCAATGAACTGGGACGCCCCGAACTTCCCGCCCACAGATGCGCAGATCAACGAGAACCTCGTCGTGCTGTTCCTCGCGGGCCCGAACTTCAACACCGAGCGCGAACCGCTCGCCTGGATCGGCAAGGCCGCAACCGGCAACACGCACGATTTTTCGCCGAAGGTCGGCACGACGCGAACGGTGCAGGCATGGAAAGCCACGATCGACGAAGCAGCACGCAACGCCGGTGTCGCGGTCACGGACCTGAATTACATCGTCCACGACGCAGGTGTACCCAGCGACGCAGCGTCGTCACGCGTTGTCTCGCTCGCGCGGACGTTGACGGAAACCCTTCCGGAATACGACCACACGAATCAGACGTTCAACACGGCCGCCCTGCTCGGCGACATGGGAACCGGCAGCGCATTGACCGACGTCGCACTCGCGATCGGCCGGATCAACCACTTCGGCGGTAACGCCCTGGTCGCAGGCACGACCGATCCTGAGCACCCCGTCGCCGTCGTCGTCAGACCACCATCGAAGCTCACCCCGATCGATCCCGCCAAAGACTGGTTCCGCGCACGCGGCGGCAACAATGCTTACCTCCCCTGGTGGGGTCGTCGACACGACACCGACTACGGCATGCAAGGCTATTCGTGGTGACGCAAACTACGCGGCGGCGCAATCGTTGGCGACCGGGTTCGCTCGGCCGCTCCGCCGCGCCACCCGCAATTCGGCACCGGCGATCAGAACGATGGTGAACGGCGAACGGCGTACCCCACACGACACGCATTCGCCGGTTCCGCCACGCTCGCCCCCTCAAGGCGCAAACCGCGTGAACACATAGTCGTGATTCTTCACGCGCGCCTGATGACACGCGAAGCAGGTCTGGTGCTGACCGATATCGGCCGGCACGCCGTTGATGAAGCGCCCGAAGCCCCAGCCGCCCGTCGATGCATAGCGACGCGAATCCTTCACCATCACCTGCACGGTCGTCGCCTGGCCGGGCACCGTCGCCGACGCGAACTCGTCGGACTGCTTGCGCTTGTACGCGAGCTTCACGAGGATCGCGCCGTCCGGAAACGGCAGCGTCGCCTGTTCGAGCGCGCGGATCGCGACCGGGTTGCCGAGCACCACGCGCAATTCGTCGAGCGGTGCCGCTTCCTCGGCCGGCGCGACCATTTCCCACTTCCGGTAGCCGGGCGGGATCGTCACGCCGTAGATCGGCGACGCAGCCGGCTTCGGCTGTTCGGCAAGCGCAGCCGGGCCGCTCACCGACAACGCGCCGGCCAGCAGCACGCCCGCGACGCATGCACGGCGCACGCCGCGCTGCACGACATTAGCGTGTACCCGCATCACAGATGCTCCACTTGCAGGATCGCATCCGCGAACGCCTGCGGCGCTTCCTGCGGCAGGTTGTGGCCGATGCCGCCGGTGATCGTCCGGTGCCGGTACTTGCCCGTGAACTTCTTCGCATACGCGGCCGGCTGCGGATGCGGCGCACCGTTCGCGTCGCCTTCCATCGTGATCGTCGGCACGGTGATCGCCGGGCCGGCCGCGAGCCTCCGCTCGATGTCGTCGTATTGCGCTTCGCCCTGCGCGAGCCCGAGGCGCCAGCGATAGTTGTGGATCACGACGGCCACGTGGTCGGGGTTCTGGAACGACGCGGCGCTGCGCGCGAAGGTCTCGTCGGAGAACTGCCACTTCGGCGACGCGAGCTGCCAGATCAGCTTGTTGAACGCGTCGCGGTTCGCCGCGTAGCCGAGCGCGCCGCGCTCGGTCGTGAAGTAGAACTGATACCACCACTGGAATTCCGCTTGCGGCGGCAGCGGCTTGCGGTTCGCCTCCTGGCTGCCGATCAGGTAGCCGCTCACCGACACCAGCGCCTTCACGCGCTGCGGCCACAGTGCCGCGATGATGTCGGCCGTGCGCGCACCCCAGTCGTAGCCGCCGAACACCGCGCGGTCGATCTTGAGCGCATCCATCAGCGCGACGATGTCGACGGCCGTCACCGCCTGCTGGCCGTTGCGCACCGTGTCGGCCGAGCGGAACGTCGTCGATCCGTAGCCGCGCAGGTACGGCACGATCACGCGATAGCCGGCCGCCGTGAGCAGCGGTGCAACGTCCGCGTAGCTGTAGATATCGTACGGCCAGCCGTGCAGCAGAAACACGACCGGGCCGTTCTTCGGCCCGAGATCCGCATACCCGACGTTCAGCACGCCCGCGTCGATCTGGTGGATCTTGCCGAGCGACGCCGCGCCGGCCGCGCGCTTCGGCGTCGACGCATCGGGCGCCGACTGCGCGCGCGCCAGCGAGCCGAACCCGAGGTCGGCCAGGCTCAGGCTGGCGAGTGTCGTGCCCAGAATCAGGCGGCGGCGGGTGTTGACGGTATCAGGCATGACGCGTTCTCCATTGTCGATCGGTAAGAAAGGGGCCCGCGGCACGTGCGGGCGATGCGGTATCGCCATTCACGGCGGCGGCGCATCGCACCGCGCCGCCGTGTGAATCGCTTCACCGGTTTTATATCCGAACCGCCCGGACGCTTTGTATGCCAACGTATCTGTGTTCGGGTACGACATACAGCGATTCAAAATCGTGGCGGAAACGGGTGTTCGCGGTCGGCCGCGCGCGACGCGCGACACGAGCCGGCATCGCCACCGGCCCGCGTTTTCCCGTCAAGCCACGCTTACGCGCGACGCAACGGCCGGAACCCGGCACGCACTTCGCGGGCGAACAGTTCCGGCTCCTCCCAAGCCGCGAAATGCCCGCCCTTGTCGACTTCGTTGAAGTAGATCAGGTTGTGATAGCTGCGCTCGGCCCAGCTGCGCGGCGCCTGGTAGATCTCGCCGGGGAACACCGTGATCGCCGCCGGCAGCGAGATGTCCACCGCGTTGAAGTTGTTCGAGTGATCCTCCCAGTAGATCTGCGCGGCGGACGTCGCCGTGTTGGTCAGCCAGTACAACGAAATGTCGTCGAGAATCTCGTCGCGCGGGATCGACCGTTCCGGCACGCCGCCGCTGTAGGTCCACTGCGAGATCTTGTCGTACATCCACGCGGCCTGACCCGACGGCGAATCGGCCAGCGCGTAGCCGACCGTCTGCGGACGCGTGACCATCATCGCCGAGTAGCCGCAGTTGTCGCGATAGAACGTCGCGAGCTTCTCGTACGCGGCCTTCTCCTTCGGCGCCAGCGACGCCGGTGCCGGCGCGTCGGTCTGGAGCAGCGTCGCGATGTCCGGCGGCACCGTCGCCGGCATGTTCACGTGAATCCCGGCCAGGCCCTGCACGCGCTGCATCGCCATCCGGTGCGAGATCACCGAGCCGCAGTCGCCGCCCTGCGACACGAAGCGCGTATAGCCAAGCCGCGCCATCAGCTCGCCCCAGGCACGCGCGATGTGGTCGGAGCCCCAGCCCGTCTTCGCCGGACGCCCCGAGAAACCGAAGCCCGGCAGCGACGGCACGACGACGTGGAACGCATCGTCGGCACTCGCACCGTGCGCGGTCGGGTCGGTCAGCGGGCCGATCGCCTTCAGCAGCTCGAAGATCGAACCGGGCCAGCCGTGCGTCATGATCATCGGCATCGCGTTCGCGTGCCGCGAGCGCACGTGGATGAAGTGAATGTCGAGCCCGTCGATCTCGGTGATGAACATCGGAAAGCCGTTCAGGCGCGCCTCGCCCTTGCGCCAGTCGTATTCGGTACCCCAGTAACGCAGCAGCGCCTGCATGCGCGCGAGCCGCACGCCCTGCGATTCGTCGGCGACGGTCTCGCGGCCCGACCAGCGCGTCGCGGCAAGGCGGCGGCGCAGGTCGGCCAGTGCGTCGTCGGGGATATGGGCGGTGAACGGGCGTATGCCGTCGCCGCCGGTGGCCGCACGCAGCGCGGCGGTGGGCAGCATCGCGGAGACCCCGGCGGCCACGGAAGTGGCCAGCAGGTGGCGACGCGTCGGGGAAAACGGTGTGGAAGACATCGTTCGGCATCTCCTTTCGTGAAGTGGAAAGTGAACATGCCGCGCGTCCGAGCGCGCCTTCGCTTTCATTCGGGCACACGCCGGTCACGCGGCGTTGCCCATTTGAAAGGTCTGATGTATCGGGGATTTGTCTGACTTGTACGCGTTTGTAGCAAAAAAAACGCGGACGTCGCCGTCAGGGCGCGACCCAACGGCCCTCGTAGCCGTCGTCGTTCACGTCGAACACCGCGCGGCGATGGCCGCTGCACGCGAGTTCGAGCCAGTCGACGCGCGTCACGGTGACGTGGAGCAGGCAGAAGTTCCGGTAACCGTCGTCGATGGCCGCTGTGCCTGTGGTTGCGCCTGCCGCGACGTGCGCCTCTTCGGGCGACTCGATCGGCGTGCCCGGGCGCAGCGGTGCGCGATACAGCAGCAGCGTATGCGGACGGCTCGATTGCCAGACCGCGCGACGTTGCGCTTCGTCGTCGCAGATCGATGCCACGCCTTCCGCGCGAATCTGCACGAGTGAATCGAGATCGTTCGCGACGATGGCGATACGCGCGTCACGGCGCAATTCCGCGACCTTCTCCGAACGCACATCGGTATGGAACGACAGCAGGCGATCGGCGCGGCTCACTTGCCGCAACACGATGGTGCGCACCTTCGGCGCACCATCGAGGCCGAGCGTCGCGGCCTGCAGCATCGTGAACGGCGAGCGCTGCGTGCCGACGCCGGACTCGAGGCAGGACCAAAGGCGGTCGTACGTCTCCGTCAGCGATTCGGAAGGGGAGTCGGTGTCCGACATGATGGCGTGGCGATCCTGCGCGATTCGATCGCGACAGCTTAACCGTTTCGGCGACGAGCTTTCCTTGCGAGCCCGCCGCCGCGGGGTTCAGTTGTAGCCGAGGACGGCCGGTGCGGCGTCACGCGTGTCGGTCGACTCCGCGCCGAAGCGGCCGAGTACGTCGGCCACGTACTGCGGCCCCGCGCTGATCTGCGACGACTTGTGCGCGACGGGACGGATATCGGCCATGCCCGGCGCTTCGTCCATCCATGCGGTGTGGTTGATGATCATGTTCATGTGTGTCTCCTCACGCGGCCAGCGCCGCACCATACGCGCGCACGAGGCGCGCCACGCCTTCCCGGATCGCGTCGACATCGGGCGCGGCGAACGACAGCCGCAGCGATGCCGCGTCGACGTTGTCCGCGAAGAACGCCTTGCCCGGCACGAAGACGACCTTGTTCGCGATCGCCTGTTGCAGCAGCACGTCCGACGACACCGCGCCGATGCGCGCCCACACGAACATCCCGCCTTCGGGACGATGGAACGTGATCGCGTCGCCGAGACCGTCGCGCAGCGCGTCGCACATCGCGTCGCACTTGCTCTGGTAGGCCGCCGTGATGCGCGGCAGATGGCGTTCGAGTGCGCAGTCGGCGAGATACTCGGCGGCGGTGGCTTGCGTCCACGGCGTGCTGCACAGGTCGACCGTCTGCTTCGCGATCACGCAGCGCCGCGCGATTTCGGCCGGCGCGATCGTCCAGCCAACGCGCAGCCCCGGCGCGACGATTTTCGACAGGCTCGCGAAATGCACGATCCAGTCGCGCGCGCCTTCGACGTCGTTCGCGAGTGCAAGCATCGACGGCACCGGTTCACCCGCGAAACGCAGGTCGCCGTAGGGATCGTCCTCGACGATCAGGAAACGGTATTGCACCGCGAGGCGCAGCAACTTCAGCCGGCGTTCGCGCGTGAGCGTCGCGCCGGTCGGGTTCGCGAAGGTCGGGACCGTGTAGAGCAGCTTCGGCTGCACGATCGCGCCGGATGCGAGTTGCGACGCGAGGCGGTCGACGTCGAGCCCTTCGCCGTCGACGGGGATCGTGACGATGCGCGCCTTTTGCAGACGCATCGCCGACAGCGTCGCCGGGTACGCCGGCTGTTCGGTCAGCACGACGTCGCCGGGGCCGACCATCACGCGCAATAGCAGATCGAGGCCCTGCTGCGAGCCGGTCGTGACGAGCAGTTCGGCGGGCGTGCACGTCACGTTGCGGCGCGCCATCAACGCGATCAGTTGCTGCTTCAGTTCGGCGAGGCCGTCGGTCGGGCCGTATTGCAGGCAGCGGACCGGCTGGGCGTATGCGCGTTCGGCGGCGGCGTTCAGGCCGTCGACGTCGAACAGGTCGCTGGCCGGGTAACCGCCGGCGAACGAAATCATCCCCGGCTCGGAGAGGTATTTGAACAGCTCGCGGATCGGCGAACCGGCAGGATTCTGGAATGAAGGCGTGAACGCGTACATGTCGTCGTGAGCTGGATGGCAGCGACGGCCGGGATAGCCGACGGGTGCCGCCCGCCAAGGCGCTTCAGGCGCCAACGGCGGGAATTCGAGCCACGATTGTCGATAGTCATTAACGCTGCGGCAAACGATATCTATGCACTAGGTCTTGCGGTTTGGTCATCAAATGGGCGGCGCTCGCCGCTTCTCGGGAGGTCGGCAGACTCCCCCGGTTTCCGGTTGTCGGCGGCTCGGTGACCCGACATCACCCGCCTTTCCCGCGCTCTCCAAGCAATTCCGAGCGCCCGATCACTTCTCTTCCATTGTCGGCCTTGTCCGCATCCGAGAAACCGGCGGCATCAATCACCGGTGTGAGCGCCCTCAGTGCCGCCTGCGGTTTGGCACTCCGTAGCGACGCCATCCCTTCGTTCCACGCATGCAGCATCTGCTTTGCCACCCACTGCCACCGCGTATCGTTTTTTGCCGCTTCGGCGACTGCCTTCCCGGTGGACACGGCCGAATCGCAGAGCGCCTCGACCATCTCGCGATATTGCTTCGGCGGGATGCCGAGCCGGGAGTTGAAGAAGCGCTCCAGCGTCTTCCCGGGTGCCCATGTCTTGCGACCGTCGACGCTCAGCGCGGGCGGATTGTTCGCAAACCGCGGGTAAGCCTCCGTGGTGACGATGTCATAGGCGGGGGTGTAGAGGACATCATCGATGCCCGAGTACAGGAGAGCGATGTTCTTGGCATGGCAGTCCGCGTTACGCACCACATGATTGGTGATGATCAGCCAGCCTAGCTGTTCGGCCTGCCGCCTCCAATTTGCAGCGTGGACGTATGGTTTCGTTGCGTTGACAACCTGTTCCATTGACGGACGGTACTTCTCGTGCGGAGGCAGGCCAAGCAGGCTGCACGCGTCTTCCACGCCATATGCCGGTTTGCCTTGCTCGTCCACGTCGAAACGATCGACGACGAGCACGCGACCATCGTCCGACATCGTGGTATCCGCGACGCGGGCGACGCCCAGCCTTGCCAGCACCTGCATCGAGTAATGTTCATTGAAGCCCAGATACGGCGTTTGCTCATCGGAGCCTTTGATGATGTGCCTGCTCGTGCGCAGTGTCTGCTTGCCGACAGGCGTCTGCAACGATGAGGATTCAGGTGCCAGGAACTTGGGCACGGCTCCGGAAATCGCCGCGCGAGCGTAGTACCGCACCAGTTCTGCGAAGTGATCGGTCGTCATGTCCTCGTGCAGCAGGCGCTTGAGATCGACCGGTTCGAGCTCGCCGCCTGGCGAGCCTCCTTCGGGTGAGACGGTCACGCGGCCAATGCCCGAGCTTCCGATAACAGCCAGTAGCGAAAGGTCCGTTCCGTCCAGATAAGGACCGAACTGCTCACGAATCACCTGAAGGAGAAAACCTTCCGGCAAGTTCTGGCGAAAGAAGGGATGCAAGTCGCGAGGCCACACCCATGCATTTTCGCGAACGGGCATCGTCAAGCCGACAAAGTTGTCGGCGGTCGCATCGTCGGTGTAGCGCAACGCATAATCGTCCGCCTGACGATTGAGATGAGCGACAAGCTTGCCTTTGACATAGACGTTAAGGCGCATCTCGTCAGTCCTCGGTCTTGCGCTGTTCGGCCAGAACATCGTCCAGCGTGCGCTGATGTCCGCGCCGAACCATGCGCAGATCGTAGCCGGCTGCCTCAAGCAGGCGCACCAGCGCGGATACGCTCATGTCGCTTCGTGCAAGCGTTTCCATACGGGCAAGCGTCGTACGGGCGATGCCGGCGCGCTCCGCGAGCTCTCTCTGGGAAAGCCCCACCGCGCTGCGCGCTTCTTTCAGCATCTCTCCGACATCGGACAATGTGGTCATTTGTAGCCCCGGGGCATCAAAAATGAGTGAACCTAGCTTAATTGTAGCCCCAAAGGCACAAATTGCCATCTGCGGTTTTGTATCCCCAGGGATACAAAAATTGATGAAACAGGCACCGATGTAGCCCAAGGGCTACATGATTGGCTACACGCGGTCGATATCGACAAACGATACCCATCGATCACGGTCTTGCGGTTTGATCATCGATTGAGGGACGTGATGCGGCCGTGCCGCGCGCACAAATAGAGTACGTTCGACGGTTTTCGACGGGTACGTGTTGGCGCTTCACGGCGGCTCGCGGCCGTGGCAGTTGTCACAGGTGACTACAGGTGTGCCGCTACATGCGTTGATGGCCGCACGGAAGCGACGCCGCACCTAGCCCCAAGATGCGCGCGCCCCCGAGGCATCTTCCGTCATCGAGCCCTCGCCGCGAAACTCCCCCATCAGCGGCACACAATATCGACCGCCAGAATCTCATACCCCGGATCGGCGTTCTCGCTCGCCACCTTTTTCGCTTCTTCATACGAAAGAAAGGACATCGCTTCCTCGATCTCCGGTGCCATGCCGATGTCGCCGTCCTCGCCGGTACAGAGGAACTGAAGCCCGGTCTTCACGACATAGATGGTCGTCATGTCTCCCTCCATGGTGTGCATGGGGAACTTCCAGTCTAGCCTCCGCGCTCCCTTATTCAACTCCGGCAACGCCGGCCGGCAGCCGCCCCCCGCCCCGCCCCCGATTACCTAGGTAATTGACACGTATGGACCTAGGTAATTGGCGTCCCTACGATGTTTTCGACGCGAACCGAACCATACCTACGAAGAGGACACGACCATGACCACCCAGGACGTCGATACCAGCACGCTACGACGCGTGATCGCCGCAGCCTCGATCGGCAATTTCGTCGAGTGGTTCGATTTCGCCGCATACGGCTTTCTCGCCACCATCCTGACGCGCGAATTCTTTCCGAGCGGCGATCCCACGGTCGGTCTCCTGAAGACCTTCGCCGTCTTCGCGGTGGCCTTCGCATTCCGCCCGCTGGGCGGCCTGGTCTTCGGCGTCATCGGCGACCGGATCGGCCGCAAGCGCACGCTTGCGCTGACGATCCTGATGATGGCCGGCTCGACCACATTGATCGGCCTGCTCCCGACCTACGCGAGCATCGGTTATTGGGCGCCGTTGCTGCTCACGATCATCCGCTGCGTCCAGGGGTTCTCGGCAGGCGGCGAATACGCCGGCGCATGCGCGTACGTGATGGAACACGCACCGCGCCGCCGCCGCGCGTTCTTCGGCAGCTTCGTGCCGGTGTCGACCTTCTCGTCGTTCGCCTGCGCGGCCGTGGTCGCCTATCTGCTCGAATCGTCGCTGTCGTCGCAGGCAATGGTCGAATGGGGCTGGCGCGTGCCGTTCCTGATCGCGGCACCCGTCGGCCTCATCGGCGTGTACCTGCGCGTGAACCTGAATGAAACGCCCGCGTTCCAGGCGCTCGAAGGCAAGCACGACATCGCGCATGCGCCGCTGATGGAAACGCTGCGTTCGCAGTCGCTGAATATCCTGAAGCTCGGCGCGTTCGTGTCCGTGACGGCGCTGTCGTTCTACACGTTCACGACCTATTTCGCGACCTACCTCCAAGTGGCCGGGCACCTGTCTCGCGGCACGTCGCTCCTGGTGACGGTGCTCGCCCTCTTCTTCGCCGCGGCCCTGTGCCCGGTCGCCGGCTTCTTCTCCGACCTCGTCGGCCGCCGCGCGACGATCGCCACGACCGGCCTCTTCATCATCGTGTCGGTGTATCCGGCGTTCTCGCTGGGCGGCTCGGGCGTGCTGTCGCAATCGCTGGCCGGCGTCGCGCTGCTGGCCATCGGCGCGGTGTTCTCGGGCGTCGTGACGGCACCGCTGATGTCGGAAGTGTTCGCGACGAAAACGCGCTATACCGCATCGGCGATCACGTACAACCTCGCGTACACGATCTTCGGCGGTACCGCACCGCTCGTCGCCACGTGGCTGATCTCGGCGACGGGGACCAACCTGTCGCCCGCTTATTACCTGATCGCCGTGTCGATCCTGGCGATGATCGGCGGCCTGTCCCTGCCGGAAACGTCGAAGACGGCGCTCGAAGACGCAGGTCCGGCAACCGCGAGAACCGGCCAGTCCGCCAAGCGCGGCGTCGAAGGCGCGGTTTGAGTACACGCCCCGCTCGTGCAAACGGGGCCGACTAAACCAACGCATGGAGCAACACCATGACGAGCCTTCACGACGCCAGCATCATCATTGACGGCCTGAACATCTCCCGCTTCGAGCGATCGGTGTTCGAAGACATGCGCAAGGGCGGCGTCACGGCCGTCAACTGCACGGTCTCCGTGTGGGAAGACTTCCAGAAGACGATCGACAACATCGCGGAGATGAAGCAGCAGATCCGCGAATACAGTGAAATCCTCACGCTGGTGCGCACGACGGACGACATCCTGCGCGCGAAGAAGGAGAACAAGACCGGCATCATCCTCGGCTTCCAGAACTCATATGCGTTCGAGGACAACCTCGGCTATATCGAAGTGTTCAAGGAACTCGGCGTGAATGTGGTGCAGCTCTGCTACAACACGCAGAACCTCGTCGGCACGGGTTCCTACGAACCGGATGGCGGATTGTCCGGCTACGGCCGCGAAGTGATCCAGGAGATGAACCGTGTCGGCATCATGGTGGATCTCTCGCACGTCGGCGCGAAAACCTCGTCCGACGCGATCGCCTGTTCGAAGAAGCCGGTCACCTACTCGCACTGCTGCCCGTCCGCGCTGAAGGAACATCCGCGCAACAAGACGGACGAGCAACTGCGCGAGATCGCGGAGGCGAACGGCTTCGTGGGCGTCACGATGTTCATGCCGTTCCTGCGACGCGGCGCCGATGCAACCATCGACGATTACCTCGAAGCGATCGAATACGTGATCGACGTGATCGGCGA
The DNA here is from genome assembly GCF_003857985.1 of Burkholderia sp. Bp9090. NCBI lineage: Bacteria > Pseudomonadati > Pseudomonadota > Betaproteobacteria > Burkholderiales > Burkholderiaceae > Burkholderia > Burkholderia sp. Bp9090. The sequence goes on along the minus strand of NZ_QTPV01000046.1, from coordinate 48,870 downwards.
GGACAAGGTCGGAATCGGCACGGACTTCACGCAGGGCTACAGCACCGAGTTCTTCGACTGGATCACGCACGACAAGGGCCGCTATCGCCGCCTGACGGACTTCGGCAAGGTCGTCAATCCGGAAGGCATCCGCACGATCGGCGAATTCCCGAACCTGACGGCCGCGATGCAACGCGCCGGCTGGAGCGAGTCGCGCATCAGGAAGGTGATGGGCGAGAACTGGCTGCGGGTGTTCGGCGAAGTCTGGAACGGTTGATCGCACGACACGAACCCACCACGCACCCGCCATGCAGCCACAATTGCCGATCGACGTCGATCCGGACACCGGTGTCTGGACCACCGACGCGCTGCCGATGCTGTACGTGCCGCGCCATTTCTTCACGAACAATCATGTCGCCGTGGAAGAGGCGCTCGGCCGCGAAGCCTACGCGTCGATTCTCTACAAGGCCGGCTACAAGTCGGCCTATCACTGGTGCGACAAGGAGGCGAAGCAGCACGGCATCGCCGGCATGGCCGTGTTCGAACATTATCTGAAGCGTCTGTCGCAGCGCGGCTGGGGCGTGTTCAGCATTGCCGAAGCCGATCCGGCGACGTCGCACGCGCGCATCCATCTGCATCACTCGTCCTTCGTGCTGGCCCAGCCCGACAAGCACGGCAAGCTCTGCTACATGTTCGCGGGCTGGTTCTCCGGCGCAATGGACTGGGTCAACGATACCGCGCCCGACACGGCGAGCAGGGGCCCGCGTGCGCATTCGACCGAACTCCGGTGCGCGGGCGAAGGGCACGACTGCTGCGTCTTTCACGTCGGTTGAATGTGCTGCAAGCGCTACGGCTACAATCCGACAGGAGCGAACCTGCCCGATAGCCTGGGTCCGACCACGGTTCGGACCCGCCGACCCGATGCCGAACATGACCGACACGATGCCAAGCCTCGACTACGAAGATCTCTTCAGGCATCTGCCCGTCGCCGCGATCGTGGCGAAAGAGCGCATCATGATCGACTGCAACGAGAAGGCGCTGCAACTGTTCAGGGCGACCCGCGACGACATCATCGACCAATCGTTCGCGAAGCTGTATCCGCAGCAGAAGGACTTCGCGACGACCGGCCGTCGCCTCGCGCCGCTGCTCGCGAAGCGTGCGGGGTTCAGCGACGATCGCATCATGCGCCGCATCGACGGCAGCCATTTCTGGGTCACCGTGTGCGGCTTCGGCTACAACCCGAAGCGGCCTTTCGAGCTGGCCATCTGGACCTTCACCGACCTGTCGGGCGACGCGAAGCATCCCGACGTCGCCAGCACGTTGACCGATCGCGAGCGCGACGTCGCGGCATTCCTGGTTCACGGGCTCACCAGCAAGGAAATCGGCAAGGAGCTGAACATCAGCCCGCGCACGGTCGATATTCATCGCGCGAGCTTGTTGAGGAAGTACGAGGTGCGCACGACGCACGATCTGATCGCCTGCTTGCTGGCCTGAGCCGCTCGCGCCGGAACGACGCGTCCGGCCTCCCGCTCCGATAAAAAAAGCCCGGCAAAGCCGGGCCAATCAGTTTGAGACACAAGGAGAATCCCGCCCACCACACACCGGGCGGTCACGCCGCGCTACACGACGTTCTTTTCGACGATCGGCCGGTTTTCGAGCACACGCTCCCAGCCGAGCGACGACAGGTCGAGCGATTCGTATCGCCCGCCCAGGATCAGCTCGCTCACTCCACGCCCGGTCGCGGGCCCTTGCTGCAGCCCGTGCCCGCTATACCCGTTCGCGAACACGACGTTGTCGAGCTCGGGGTGATACCCGATGATCGCGTTGTGATCGAACACGTTGTACTCGTAGTACCCGGACCAGCAGTTCTCCACGCGCAGCGCTTCGAACTCCGGCACGCGATTCGCGAGCGTCGGCCAGATCACCTCGTCGAACAGGTCGTGATCGACCTCGTCGAGCGGCAGGTCGTCGGGGTCGCGATCGGGGCTCGGCGACGTCCCGCAGATGTACGTGCGTCCTTCCGGCCGGAAATACACGCCGGTCGGATCGATCAGCAGCGGGCAATCGGTGAGCTTCGCCGGCGACGACACGTTGAAGATGCTGCGACGCCGCGCGTACACGGGAATGTCGATGCCCATCATCGACGACAGCGTGCGCGTCCACGCACCGGCCGCGTTGACGAGCGTGTCGCATGCGTAGCGCTCGCCGTCGTTCGTCACCACGTGCGTGATCTTGCGACCATCGCGCACGACGCCGGTCACATCGGCCGGCACATACCGCGCGCCGAGCGCCTGCGCCTTCTTGCGCAGCGCCTGCACGAGCCCGTAACCGTCGAACCACCCTTCGCCGCTCGCGCCATAGGCGCCCGACACGAGATCGTCGACGTTCAGCCAGGGAAACTTCGCGCGCAGCGCGTCGCGATCCATCAACCGGATATCGGCGCCGAGCTTCGTCTGCAGCGCATGGTTCTCGCGCAGCGTCGCATCGCCTGCCGGCGTCGCGAGAAACAGGTAGCCGCCTTCATGCAGATCGATCGACGGGCGCGTGCCGTCGACTTCGAGCCGCTCGCCGATCGTGCGCAGGAAGTCGATCCCGAACAGCGACATCTCGATCGACAGCGGCGTCGAGAACTGCTGGCGAATCGACGCGGCCGACAGCGCCGACGACGATTTCGCATAGGTGGGATCGCGTTCGATGACGGTGACGGACACCGTCGGATCGGTAGCGCGCAGGAAATAGGCGATCGAGCTGCCGATCACACCACCGCCGACGATGACGACTTGAGAACTCACGACTGACTCCAGTTGCACGTGAAAGGCGCGGCCGGCCGGCCGCGCCCGAAGGTTGTTCGTGCCGCGTCGCGCGCGGCGCCGTGCGCGGCAGACCGTGCCCCCGGCGCATCGCCCCGACATGCGCCGCGATCGGATCCGATCGCTGGGGCTATTTCAGCACGTCCGGGCTCGCCGCGAAAGTCCGCGCGCGTTCGGGTAATTCAGGTACTCAGTCCGCCGTTTGCGTGGTGACGGGCTGCCACGCGGCGTTCTTCACTTCATACAGCGTCGAGCTCGGGTTCTTCAGGTCGCCCGTGCTCGTGAACGCGATCGTGCCGGTGATGCCGTCGTAGCGCGTGCCCTTCAGCGCGCCGTTGAAATCGGCCGGCTTCGTCGAGTTCGCCTTCTGCATCGCGTTGATCGCGATCCACGTCGCGTCGTACGCGAACGGCGCATACGCGAGCATGTCGACGCCGTACTTCTGCTTGAATTTCGTTTCGAACTGCTTGCCCTTCGCGAGACGCGACAGCGGTTGTCCGTATTCCCACACCGACGCGCCTTCGGCCGCATTGCCCGCGAGCCTGATGAAGTTCGCGTTCATCACGCCGCCGCCGGCCAGGAACTGCGCGCGGATGCCGAGCTGGCGCATGCGCTTGACCAGCATCGCGGACTGCGCGTCGAGGCCGCCGAAGAACACCAGGTCGGCATTCGTGCTCTTGATCTTCGTGAGCTGCGCGCTGAAGTCGACGGCCTTGTCGTTCGTGAATTCGCGCGCGACGATCGTGCCGCCGTTCGACTTCGCGGCCTTCTCGAATTCGTCGGCTTCGCCCTGGCCGAACGCGGTGCGGTCGTCGATGATCGCGATGCGCTTCGCCTTGGTCACGCTCGCCGCATACGCACCGGCATTGCCGGCGTTCTGCGCGTCGGTCGCGATCACGCGGTACACGGTGCCGAGCCCGGCGCGCGTGATGTCGGGATTGGTCGCCGACGGCGTGATCATCGGAATGCCGGCCTTCGCGTAGATCTTCGACGCGGGCAGCGTCGTGCCCGAGTTGAAGTGGCCGATGACGACGGCCACCTGCGCGTCGGTCAGCTGCTGCGCGGCCTGCACGCCGATGCGAGGATCGCTCTGGTCGTCCTGCGACGCGACGACGAATTTCACCGGCTTGCCGCCGATCGTCGGGTGCGCGGCGTTCGCCTCGTCGACGGCCATTCGCACGCCGTTCTCGATGTCCTTGCCATACGCGGCGCCGCCGCCGGTCAGCGGCACGGCAACGCCGACCTTGACGACGGTTTCCTGCGCATGGGCCGCGCCCGTCTGGAACGCGAGAATCGCAGCCGTCAAAGCAATGCCGGAAAGCGAACGAATGCGGAACGTCATCGGCCAATCCTTCTTCTGTGGGTCGGGATGCGACGCGCGACCATCGCGCGCCGGCGACCTCCCGCGTGCCGGTGATTTTTTCTGTCGCCGGGGCATCGCTCATGGCGCATCGCCTGCCGGTCGATCACCGCGGTTCCGTCTCCGGAGAACCTGTCAGCGCGAAAGAGGTGAACCGATTGTGGGTAGCCAATACGCGTGCAGCAAACGAAATATCGGAACTATGTTGTGAGGAATTGTCATCAAGTGCCCGTGCCACCGATCCGCGGCCCGCGCGACGGCGGCCTGGAAGCGAACGCATCGAGCGGGATGCGCGCACGTACCGTTGCCCCAAGGCCGCGCCGGGTCATGCCGATGGAGAATCATCGCCGTGCCACACGGCGGCAACGCAGCGCACCTCGCGCGATTCGATCAATGGCGCCCGGTGCCGCTCAATGCCGGTCGGTGCCCGTCTGCTTGCGCTCCGCATCGGCTGCCTCGCCGGCCTGCTCCTGACGCTTGCCGGCCTGCTGCTCCGCCACGCCTTCCGCTTCCGTCTCGCGGTCGCCCGTCACCTTGCCGAGCGCTTCCTTGACCGACCCCTTCACCTGTTTGAGCTTGCCTTCGATGCGATTCCTGTCCATGGTCGTCTCCTGCGATGAGTTGGGGGAGAGAGACGACGGCACGGCAGCCCGCGCCGCACCGCCGAGTGGACAGGATCGCAGCCGCGCGCCGCGCGCGGCAGATGCGGATGCACCAGCCTGCATGGTGCATTCGCACCGATGGCCCGACGGCGGCGTCAGTTCTTGCCGTCCTTGTCGGCAGCTTTCTCGCCTCGCGCACCGTTCGCGTCGGACGTGCCGACAATCCCGCGCTCGCGCGCCCACACGATCGCCTCGCCGCGGCTATGCACGTCGAGCTTCGCGTAGATCGTCGCGACGTGATTGCGGACCGTGTTCGGCGCAAGCCCGAGACGGCCGGCGATCTCCTTGTCGGCGAGGCCGTGACACAGCAGGTCGAACACGTCGCGCTCGCGCGCGGTGAGGTCCGACAGCTGCGCGCCCGCGTCCGGCGCATTCGCGCGCCGCACGTTCGCCAGTTTTTCGATCAGCGTGCGGCTGAACCACGACGCATCCTGCATCGCGGTCTCGATCGCATAGACGAGTTCCATCTCGGTGCGCTTGCGATCGCTGATGTCGAGCAGCGCGATCAGCAGGCAATCCTGCCCGTGAATCGCGACCGGCTCGGCCGACACGACGCAATCGCGCACGTCGCCGTCGCGCGTCCGGATCTGCACATCTGCGTTGCGCACGTTGCCGTCGCGCGCGAGTTGCGTGTCGATGCACTGCCGTGCGCCGCGTTCGGCCCACAGGCCGATCTCGTCCGCGGACTTGCCGAGCAGGTCGTCGCGCGCATGGCCGGCCATCCCGACGAACGCATCGTTCACGTCGAGCAGCACGAAACCGTCGGCCGTGACGATCGCGGTCGCGACCGGCGCCATCCGGAACGCCTTCGCGAAGCGCTCCTCGCTCTGCCGCAGCGCGAGCTCGGCCTGCTTGCGCGGCTCGAGATCCATGAACGTGAACAGCATGCACGGCTCGCCGTTCATGTCGATCGGCTGCCCGGCGACCACCACCGCCTTCGTGCCGCCGTCCGCGCGCTTGAGCACGGCCTCCATCTGCGGGATCGTCGCGCCCTCGCCCAGCCGCTCGATCGCGAGTTCGCGCCGCTCGGCCTGTTCGAGCACGTCGAGTTCGTAGACGGAGCGGCCGAGCACGTCGTCGCGCGCATGGCCCGTCATCTCTAGGAAGCCTTGATTGACCTTCACGTAGCGCAGGTCGTCGAGCCGGCAGATCACGGCCGGCGCCGGGTTCGCGTTGAACGTGCGCTCGAAGCGATCCTCGGCGCTCGCCCATTCGGTCGCATCGTGCAGCACGAGCGCGAGACAGTCGGGCTCGCCGGCCGCGTTCGTCAGCACGAGGCTGCGGATCCGGTGAACCCAGCTCACGTTCTCGTCGGCCGCCGATTCGACTTCGACCGTCACGTCGCTGAACTCCTCGCCCGCGATCACGCGGTCCATCGGATAGTGGCCGTCGCGCACCGGACGGTTGTTCCGGTAGCGCAGCCGGAAGCGCTCGCGATACTCGGTGACGTCCGCGCCGAGCGCGTCGAGCTCGGTCACGCCGTGCATCGCGAGCGCGGCCTCGTTCGCCCATACGATGCGCTGGTCGGGTTCGATGAGGATCACGCCCTCGGTGAGCCCCGCGATGATCTGATGCAGCTGGCGCCGGTCGGTATGCGACTTGAGCACCTGTTCGTTGACTCGTTCGTCCATTGATCGGTGGTCCACGTGGTCGATATTGTTGCCGGGCGGGTCGCCGCCGCGCCGATAAGCCCCGACATGTGCGGCCGGCGCGCGCCGCGATGATCGCGTGCGGTCGACGCGGTCGAGAGGCACGGATGCACCCTGCGCAATAGTACATTCGCATGCCGCGCCGCCTGCGTGCGCCGTCCCGCCAAGCGGCGCGCGGCGCGCCTCCCGCGTCTGTCGTCCCGCATCGCGCGTGTCACGACGCATTTCCCGTTCCCGCTTCCCCGTTCCGTCCCCGTGCAAACGCACTAGCCGATCCGGTGAATTTGCGCGATGCCCGCATGCGTTCGCGCCGGTACGCTGGTACTGCATCGGCGCTCACGCGCTGCCCTTCCATACCGCAGAGGAGGACCAACTGATGAAGCTGCATCAGACACCCGATCCGACGCGGCCCGAGCCGGCTCCGGACAATCCGCCCGAACCGTCGCCCGGCACCGATCCGCCGGTGCCGCTGCCGCCCGACGTGCCGCGTCCGGACATGCCGCCGCGCGAGCCCGGCTACGACACGCCGATCGCGCGATGACGCGCGGCGCGCCTGCACCGACTCGCCCATCCATCACGTCAATCGAAGGAGCACATCCCATGAACAAGACCTCGAACCTGTCGGCGTTGCTCGCCGTCAGCGCGGCGTTCCTGCTTTGCGCCGCCCCGCTCACGAACGCACAGGCGTCGTCGTCCGACGAAGGCATGAAGACGGAATCGAACCAGCCCGTGACCGACACGTGGATCACGACCAAGGTGAAGAGCGAACTCGCGACCACCGAGGGCGTGAAGAGTACGCACATCAGCGTGAAGACGGTCGACGGCGTCGTCACGCTGACGGGCGTGCTGCCGTCGAGGATCGCGGTGAAGAAGGCCGTCGCCGCGACGCGCTCGATCAAGGGCGTGAAGCACGTCGACGCAGCCGGCCTGAAGGCGAAGGCCTGAGCTATCACGCGGCCGCGTGCCGCACTTTTTTCTCCCCTTATGACAGGAGCGCATCATGAACGAGGACAAGATCAAGGGTCAATGGAAGCAGCTGACCGGCAAGATGAAGGCGAAGTGGGGCAAGCTGACCGACGATGACCTGAAGGTCGCCGAAGGCAACCGCGACTACCTCTCCGGCAGGATCCAGGAGCGTTACGGGATTGCGCGCGACGAAGCCGAGAAGCAGTTGAAGGAATTCGATCGCGAGCTGTAACGCGCCGGTCGTCTCACCCCGCCGCGGCGCATCCCGCGTCGCGGCCATGAAGAGGACAACGACATGGGCAAGTATCTGATCGCCTGGCTGCTCGGCGTACCGATCGGCGTGCTGCTGCTGTTCTATCTGGTGACGCACCTGTTCTGACGATCGCGGCGCCCATTCAACGCAAACGGGCCGGTGGCTATGCTCAGCCACCGGCCCGTTTTTTTCGTGCGGCGTCGCGCTTACTTCGCCGCGTTCGCCGTCATCTTGAAGATGCCCTGCGCGTTGCCCGCATCGAAACGCAGGTCCGTCACCCAGCGGCGCGCCGCCTGGTCGAACGTGCGACGCCGCGTGATGAACTCGTAGAACGAGCCCGGCACGTTGCGCTTCACCGTGCCGCCGTCGCGCGTGCGGAACTCGCGCTCGACGATGTCCGCGCGATACGCGGTCTGGAACACACGGCCCGAACGCGAGCGCTCGACTTCCGGCTTCATCGGCCGCCCCTTCGCCTTCTCGTCGTCGGACAGCTTGAACACGTCGGCCACGCGATCGGTCGCATGGTTGAACGCGTTGCCTTCGGTCGCGATCCACGCCATCTCGGCCGATTCGAGCAGCAGCGTTTCGTAGTCGAGTTCGTTCGGCAGGTCGTGCTGGCGCGCGAACGCACCGACGATCTCGGGCAGCAGCGCATGCGCAGCGTCGAGCGACAGCCAGCCTTCGCGCTCGATCTCCCACAGGAGCGCGACGGCCGCCGGCGACAGCGGATCGCGCGACGAACTCACGACGTTCGTCACGGCCTGCTGGAATTCCTTCGAGAAGCGCTCCGGATGCAGTTCGCTGACGAAGAACTGCGCGATCTCGTCCGGCGCGTCTTCGTGCGCATACGCGCGGCCGGTCATGCCGAGCTTGTCGAGCGGATAGCGGCCGTTCAGGCGGAAGCCGAGCGGACGCAGGATGCGCGTGAACGCGGCTTCGCCCGGCGGCAGCGCGCCCGTGTGCGGCCAGCGCACCGTGCGCAGCGCGCCGTGGTCGAAGTAGACCGAGCCGCCGTTTTCGATGGCATCGGCCGTATATGCGCGGCCGTTCGCCGAACGTTCGAGCAGCCCTTCGAACAGCGCCATGTTCATCGCCTGCGCGATTTCCGCGCGCGTGACGACGTCGGTTTCCCATTCGTCGAGGATGGCCGGCATGTTCAGGGTCGCGAACAGGGCGTCGGTCTTCGCCTGTCCCAGCAGCTTCGTCAGCAAGCTCTCGATATTCGGATTGCGCATCAGGATTCTCGTGTTCGGGGGACCGCCGGCAAACGTGCCGGCAACTCGATTGGCCGGCCGCCCAGCGGGCGCCTGGCCTTGCGTGGGATGCATTATTCAAAGGGTTGCAGCGGGGCGTAAAGCGAGATTAAATTGATACGTGATGAGTTTTTGGAATTATTCGTGGTCCCGACACGCGTCCGACGGCCCGCCGCGGGCCGGTCCGTTCGTCAGACAAAACGAGCATCATGCGCAAATTCAAGATCCCCAACATGGGCGCGCTCGTGGCTTTCGAAGCCGCGGCGCGCCACGAGAGCTTCACGCACGCGGCCAAGGAGCTGTTCCTGACCGAAAGCGCGGTATCGCGGCAGATCGCGACGCTCGAGGCGAGCCTCGGCGTGCGACTGTTCGCGCGCGTGAAGCAGCGCGTCGTCCTGACGCGCGCCGGCAAGCTGTACGGCACGCAGGTGCGGCGCGCGCTGGAGGCGCTCGACCGCGACACGCTGTCGATCATCGCGCACGGCAGCGGCGGCGGCTACCTGGAACTCGCGGTGCTGCCGACCTTCGCGTCGCACTGGCTGATTCCGCGCATCAAGAGCTTCTACGACCGCACGCCGGACGTGCGCGTGAACATGGGCAGCCGCACCGACCTGTTCTCGTTCGAGGACACGCACTTCGAAGCCGCGATCCACTACGGCAAGCCGACCTGGCCCGGCACGTCGTCCGACTACCTGTTCGGCGAGGAAGTCGTGCCGATCTGCTCGCCGGCGCTGCTCGACGGGCCGGTCGAACGCGTGGAGGACCTGCTCGCGTATCCGCTGCTGCACTCGACCACGCGTCCCGGCGCGTGGGCGCAGTGGTTCGAGACGCACGGCGTCGAGGACATCCGCACGATGCAGGGCGTGCGCTATGAGCTGCACACGATGCTGATCAGCGCGGCCGCGGCCGGGCTCGGCGTCGCGCTGGTGCCGAAGTTCTTCGTCGAGGAACAGTTGCAGCAGCTCGGCCTCGTCGTGCCCTGCGACGCGGCAACGGTCGGCGATTCGGCGTACTACCTCGTGTATCCGACCGAGTTCAGCCACAGCAAGCCGCTGGAATCGTTTCGGGCGTGGCTGCTGGAACAGGCGAGCGCGTATGCGGCGCCGGGGCGGGACAGGGAGGACGATGACGTGGATGCGGAGGACGACGAAGACGTCGAGTGATCGCGTCGCGTCACCGGAGGTCCGGTGCGCGCCGAGCCGGGCAACCCCGACCCGGCGCTCCGGGCAGCCGACCTCGCTTCGGCAGCGCGGCGGACCTTCTCTCTTTTCTTCACTGCGTCTGTTTTCTCTCAGGTTCCGGGCAATTTTTTCTTCGCCGCGCCGGGTCATTATCCGCTCAATGCGGCCGAAGTGAAACGTTTGCGTATGCACCGAGCGGCTTATACCCGCCATTCGGACACAATCCTTCAAATTGTTTACGCGTGGTGCGATGGCATTCGGCAAATCTTGCAATCGGCTCGGCGTTCCTTTTTAATGGAACTGGTTCCATTCCGCGTTTCGGCCATGCCGACGCGTGACGTCCCGTCGTCCGCGCGTCATCATGCCGATTCAGGATCGAGGATCGTTCAGCTCAGGATTCCGCATCGCCCGTCCTTACCGGACACCCCCGTCAAACGAGACCGTCATGCCCGATTCCGCTTCCCTGCAGCAGCTGTTTCCCGCCTATCAGGACATCCCCGCCGAGTTCCGGCTCGCAGCACCGATCCACCAGCGCGTGTCGCTGGTCGACGGCGAGCTGCGTCCGTGGGACGGCACGACCAAGACCGTGCTGTCGCCCGTGTGCGTGCGCCAGCCGGACGGCAGCGTCGCGCAGATGGAGATCGGCAGCTATCCGGTGATGGGCGAGACGGAAAGCGACGCGGCGCTCGACGCCGCGGTGCGCGCGTACGACTCGGGCCGCGGCGAGTGGCCGACGATGAAGGTCGAGCAGCGCATCGCCTGCATGCAGGACTTCATCAAGCGGATGGTCGCGCAGCGCGAGCTGGTCGTGAACCTGATCATGTGGGAGATCGGCAAGAGCCTCGCCGATTCGCAGAAGGAGTTCGACCGCACCGTCACGTACATGACGCAGACGATCGACGCGCTGAAGGAGCTCGACAACGCGAACTCGCGCTTCGTGATCGCGGAAGGCACGATCGGCCAGATCCGCCGCACGCCGCTCGGCGTCGTGCTGTGCATGGGCCCGTACAACTATCCGCTGAACGAGACCTTCGCGACGCTGATCCCCGCGCTGCTGATGGGCAACACCGTGGTGTTCAAGCCGCCGCAGTACGGCACGCTGCTGTTCGAGCCGCTGCTCGAGGCGTTCCGCGACGCGTTCCCGAAAGGCGTGATCAACACGATCTACGCGCCGGGCGCGGTGGTCGTGCCGCACATGCTCGCGTCGGGCAAGATCAACGTGCTCGCGCTGATCGGTTCGAGCAAGGTCGCCGATCACCTGAAGAAGCAGCACCCGAAGTCGCACCGGCTGCGCGCGATCCTCGGCCTCGACGCGAAGAACGCGGCGATCGTGCTGCCCGACGCCGATCTCGACCTCACCGTGAAGGAGTGCCTGCTCGGCGCGCTGTCGTTCAACGGCCAGCGCTGTACCGCGCTGAAGATGCTGCTCGTGCACCGCTCGATCGTCGACGAATTCCTGAAACGCTTCACCGCCGCGCTCGAACAGCTGAAGATCGGCATGCCCTGGGAGAAAGGCGTGAGCATCACGCCGCTGCCGGGCATGCATCGCACCGCGTACATGACCGACGCGATCGACGACGCGAAGGCCAAGGGCGCGCAGGTCGTCAACCACTCGGGCGGCGAGTTCAGCAAGACGCTGTTCTACCCGGCCGTCGTTTATCCGGTGTCCGAAGGCATGAAGCTGTATCGCGAGGAGCAGTTCGGGCCGATCATTCCGGTCGCGCCGTTCGACGACGTGGAAACCGCGCTCGATTACGTGACGACCTCGGAGCACGGGCAGCAGGTCAGCATCTTCGGCTCCGATCCGGCGCAGATCGGCGCGCTCGTCGATCCGCTCGTGAACCAGGTGTGCCGCGTGAACATCAACTGCCAGTGCCAGCGCGGGCCGGACGTGTTCCCGTTCGCCGGGCGCAAGGATTCGGCAGAAGGCACGCTGTCGGTGAGCGACGCGCTGCGCGCGTTCTCGATCCGCTCGATGGTCGCGGCGAAGCAGACCGACGGCAGCAAGCAGCTGCTCGATTCGATCGTGTCGGATCACTACTCGAAGTTCATCAACACCGGCTTCATCTTCTGAAGCGCTGAAGCCGGGACGGCGCGTCCGGCGAGTCGCGAAAAAAACGTCTCGGATATGAAACATCCGGCGCATGCGGCGCGCGCCTTCAACGCGCGGCGGGTGGCGTCGCGGCTCGCCGCACGAGACCGTCCCGAGGCCGCGGGGACGCCGCCGACGCCCATGCTCCGCGACCTTGCAGCGCTTCGTCGATCGACACACTCGACCGTTTTCAACCCGGCGTTACGTTACATCGCTGAAGCATTTCGTCCGTCCGGCCCCTGTCGCGCGGCCGACCGCGATCGCGCGCGGCGGATGGGCGCCCTGCCCGCTTTTCCGTGCAAGCCAGTCCCGGCGGGACGCGATGACCGTTGCCGCGCCCCGCGTCAACAGTGCTCAACAATCGGATCGAGGGCTGGTACGGAACCTGCATTCGCATTGCAGTGACAGCCGCGCCGACGATCGGCGCGAACACGAACCCGGATCGGGACGTCCCCCGGATACGCCCGAACGATCCACGCAAGCTGCGAGGCACATCATGGATGCGCTGCCCAATTCGTCCGATACGTCGTTCCAGATCTTCCTCGCGAAACTGCTCGAACAGCCGCAGCCCGAATGGACGGAAAAGCAGCAGATGGAACTCGAGATGGCGCGCACGCTGTCGACCCGGATGGTCAGCTACGCGGAAGCCATGCGCGGCGGCAGCGCGGATCTCGCGCACTGCCTCGTACTGCTGCGCTACGCGAAGGTCCTCGACTTCATGCTGACGTCGCTCGCCGCGCACCGCGACATTCATCCGCAGACGCTGCGCACGCTGTTCCGGCTCGCGAACCTGAAGGTCGACGACGCGTATCCGGTGTGAGCGGGCCTCGGGCAGCCCGACGCGCCGCGTGCGCGGCTAGCGCGCCGCCCGCCCCGCCATCCACTTGCGGTACCGCCGCGTCTGACACTGCGCGGCGAGTTGCTGCGACACCAGCGCGCGCAGCGGCGACACGCCCGGATGCGTACGCCGCCCGACGCTCAACCGGGCGAGCTGGAACTTCACGACGGCCATGTTCGCCAGCGCGCCCAGCGCCTTGTTCTTCCATCGGATCGGCTGCAGCGCCGGCGCGCTGTCCTTGCCGGCCTGCCAGTCGCGCGGCAGGTTCGGCTCGATCGACAGCGCGGTCGCGATGCCGACCATCGCCACGCCGCTCGCGACCACCTGCTCGGCCACCGCGCGACGCCGGATCCCGCCCGTAACCATCAGCGGCATCGCCGCGACGGCCGTGATGTCCCGTGCGAATTCGAGGAAATACGCTTCGCGGGCCAGCGTGCGTCCGTCGCGCGCCTCGCCCTGCATCGCCGGCACTTCGTAGCTGCCGCCCGACAGTTCGACGAGATCGACGCCCAGCGGATTCAGCAGTTCGACGACGCGCTTCGCGTCGTCCGCACTGAAGCCGCCGCGCTGGAAATCGGCCGAATTCAGCTTGACCGACACGACGAACGCCGGCGATACCGTCGCACGCACCGCGCGCACGATGTCGAGCAGCAACCGCGCGCGGTGCTCGATGCTGCCGCCCCACGCGTCCTGCCGGCGGTTCGTCAGCGGCGACAGGAACTGGCTCAGCAGGTAACCGTGCGCCGCGTGGATCTGCACGCCGGTGAAGCCGCTTTGCTCGGCGAGCTGCGCGGCGCGCACGAAGCGCTGCTGCACGTCGGCGATGTCGGCTTCCGTCATCTCCTTCGGCACCGGAAACTGCTTCGACAGCGCGCCGAGCGCGAGCGGCACGGCCGACGGCGCGATCGTCGTCTGGCCGAGCGCCGCCTGCATCTGGCGCCCCGGATGGTTGATCTGCATCCACACGTGCGCGCCGCCGGAGCGCGCGACCTGCGCCCATCGCCGGAAGCGGTCGAGATGCGCGTCGCTGTCGAGCACGACGCCGTTCGGCCCCGTCATCGCGCGGCCGTCCACCATCACGTTGCCGGTCAGGATCAGGCCCGCCCGGCCGTCGGCCCACGCCTGGTACAGGCGCAGCAACGCGTCGGACGGCGCGTGATCCGCATCGGCCATGTTCTCTTCCATCGCGGCCTTCGCGAGCCGGTTCGGGATCACCGCGCCATTGGGCAGCGTGAGGGGCACAAACAGGTTCATGGTGGACTTCCTCGATTGACGATGCCCAACCATAACTTTAAAGTCAGCTTCAAGGTCAAGCCCCTCTGGAGCACGAGCATGAAAATCGGCGAGCTGGCGCGCACCAGCGGCATCGCGGCGTCGCGCATCCGGTTCTACGAAGCGAGCGGCCTGCTCGAACCGGCGCGCCGGCAGGCGAACGGCTATCGCGAATACGGGCCGGAAGCGCTGACGCGGCTCGCGATCATCGACCGCGCGCAGCGCGCGGGCTTTGCGCTCGACGAGATTCGCGCGGTGCTGCCGCCCGATCTCGGCGCATGGCCGCGCGACGAACTGCTGGAGGCGTTGCGGCACAAGGTCGACGAAATCGCGCTGCTCGAGCAGCGGCTCGCGCAGAACCGGCGCAACCTGCAGACGCTGATCGACGAGATCGCGAACAAGCCCGCCGGCGAGGATTGCGCGGGCGCCGCGCAACGCATGCTCGACAAGCTGTGCAAGGAGGAAGCCGAGTCGGTGCCGGCGCCTGCGCCGGTGGCGCACCCTCGGCCGATGCGCAAGCGCGCGTAGGCGCGGCGAGCGCACGCGTGCGCCGGGTCTTGCGGTGTGATTCACGCACGGCGGCCCGTGCGCACGGCTGCGCGGATTTGCTTACGTCGGAGGTAATCGACGCGCGCCGCGTGCGCATGGATCATGGCTTCACCGATCAACGACGAACGATCGACGATCGACGCATCGCATCGACACCCCGGAGCCTGCCATGACCGCCTACGCCATCGCCCACCTGCACGACGTTCACATGTGCGACGACATCGTCGAATACCTCGAACGCATCGACGGCACGCTCGCGCCGTTCGACGGCCGTTTCGTCATTCACGGCGCGCGGCCCGACGTGCGCGAAGGCGAGTGGCGCGGCGACTTGATCGCGATCGCGTTTCCCGATCTCGATACGGCGCGCGCGTGGTACGAATCGGACGCGTACCGGCAGATCCAGCCGCTGCGCACGCGGCACGCGAGCGGCCCGTTGATCCTGATCGACGGCGTGGACGAGCGGCACAAGGCGACGGACATCCTGCGCTGACCCGCGCAGCCCGCCTCGCTTACTTCGCGTTGCGCTCCATCGGCTCGCCGACGACGAACCCGCCGCCCTGGAAGCGTTGCGCGGGATCGTCGTACTCGGCGCTCGGCGCCGTCACCGGGAACAGCCCGGCGAACTGCTCGGAACTGTCCTGCGGCCGGAAGCCGAGGAAGCCGGCCTTCGTGTTGTCCCACCACTTCACCGGGTTGTCCGACACGCCGTAGACGATCGCGTGCCCGACGCGGTTCGTCAGCAGCGAGCAGCGCACGAGCTCGATGAAGTCGCGATAGCTGAGGAACGTCACGAGCATGCGCGGGTTCTTCGGCACTTCGAACGACGAGCCGATCCGCAGGCACACCGTCTCGATCCCGAAGCGGTCGAAGTAGTAGCGCGACAGCGACTCGCCGAAGCACTTCGTCACGCCATACAGGCTGTCCGGACGCTGCGGCGAATCGGCATCGAGCACTTCCGTGACCGGATGGAACCCGATCGCATGGTTCGAGCTCGCGAACACGACGCGCTTCACGCCGTGCTTGCGCGCGGCTTCGTACAGGTTGTACGTGCCGGTGATGTTCGCATCGACGAGATCGTCGAACGGCGCGTCGACCGAAATGCCGCCGAGGTGGACGATCGCGTCGACGCCGTCGACGAGCTCCATCACAGCCGGCCGGTCGGCCAGGTCGACGACCCGGGTTTCTTCGTGCGGGGCGGCGTCGCCCAGCGCGGCGATGTCGCTCACGCGCACGACGTCGGCCCAGTTCGCCAGCGCGCCGCGCACCTGACGGCCGAGATTGCCGGCCGCGCCGGTCAGCAGCAGGCGCCCGAACGGCTTGCGTGCGCCGGTGGATGTGGCGTTCATCGAATCTCCTTGAATCTGTTCTGAGGTGTCCTGGACGTCGCCCGAAACCGGCGGAGCCGGCAACCAATCGGAAAACGTTTTCCAACTATACGCGGGGCAAAAGCCGAACGTCAATGGTTGAACCTGTTCGCACCCATCCGCACTTTCCCGATATCGTCCGGCGGCCGGACGCCGGCTTTTTCTGCCACAATCCGGTGCAATCGAACGAAAACGTTACCCTTCCGATGAAAAAAGTTTCCCCGACGATCCGCGACGTGGCCGCGGAAGCCGGCGTGTCGGTCGCGACGGTCTCCAAGTACGTGAACGGCACGCAGCGCTTTTCGCCGACCGTCGAAGCGCGGCTCAAGGAAGCGATCGAACGGCTCGGCTACCGTTCGAACCCGCTCGCGCGCTCGATGATCACCGGGCGCACGCGCACCATCGGCCTCGTGATCCTCGACATCAGCAACCCGCACTTCACGAACGTCGTCAAGGGCGCGAACCGCGTCGCGCTCCAGCACGACTACACGCTGCTGCTCGTCGATACCGAGGAGAACCAGGCGCGCGAACGCTCGCTGATCGAGGCGCTCGCGCAGCGCGTCGACGGGCTGATCGTCAGCACGCGGATGCCCGACGACCAGGCCGGCTGGATGCTCGACCTGCACAAGCCGCTCGTGCTGCTGCGGCGCAGCCCCGGCCTGCCGATTCCGAGCGTCGGCATCGACAACCGGCTCGCCACCTACATGCTCGCGCGTCACCTGCTCAATCTCGGCCATACGCGCATCGCGTACCTCGGCTTCGGGCCCGCGCGCGTGAACGACGAACGGATCCAGGGCGCGCGCGACTGTCTCGCGGAAGCGGGGCTCACGCTCGACGTGCACGACGCGCACGCGCCGACCGCCGAAGCCGGCGAGCGCGCATGCTCGCGCGTGATGCTCGGGCCGCAGCGTCCGCAGGCCGTGATCTGCTACAACGACCTGATCGCGCTCGGCTTCATGAAGGAAGCGGCGTCGCTCGGGTTCCGGCTGCCGCAGGACGTGTCGGTTGCCGGCGTCGACAACGTGCCGTACGGCGCATACGCGGCGCCCGCGCTGACCACCATCGACATCCAGAGCGAAAACATGGGCGAGCTCGCGATGCAGAAGCTGATCGACGCGCTCGCCGGGCGTACCGAGGCGAGCTATTCGACGTTCGAGCCGCGGCTGATCATGCGCGCGTCGACGGCCGCGGTGGGTTGAAGCGCGCATCGCGTTCGATATCCGCTGTATCGCTGCTTCGGCGTATCGTTGATTCGTCGCTTCGTCGCTTCGTCGCTTCGTCGCTTCGCAAACAAAAACGCGCCGCCTCCGGGCGGCGCGTTCGTTTGCCGTCACGCGATCACGCGTCGAGCTTCGCGGGCTTCATCTTCGGCGTCAGCATGTGCATGATCGCCAGCGCGAGCAGGTAGGCCAGCGCGCCGATCGCGAACAGCACCCAGTAGTGGCCCGTGCGTTGCAGCACCTGGCCGATCACTTCCGAGAACAGCACGCCGCCGATCGAGCCGGCCATCCCGCCGATGCCGACCACCGACGCGACCGCGCGGCGCGGGAACAGGTCGGACGCCGTCGTGAACAGGTTCGCCGACCAGCCCTGGTGCGCGGCGGCCGCGAGACCGACGATCAGCACCGCGATCCACAGGCTCTGCACCTGCGACACGAACGCGATCGGCAGCACGCAGCACGCGCAGAACAGCATCGCCGTCTTGCGCGCGCCGTTCACGCTCCAGCCCGCGCGCAGCAGCGCCGACGACAGCCAGCCGCCGCCGATGCTGCCGACCGTCGTCAGCGCATAGATGCACACGAGCGGCAGGCCGATATGCTGCATGTCCATCCCGCGCGACTCGTTGAGCCACTTCGGCAGCCAGAACAGATAGAACCACCACACCGGGTCGGTCAGGAACTTGCCGATCAGGAACGCCCACGTCTCGCGCTTGCGGATCAGTTCGCCCCAGCGCGGCGCGCCGGCATCCGCGTTCGCCGCGTCGAGCGCTTCGGCTTCATCGCGCGGCTCGTCGTATTCCGCGGCGAGCGCGCGCGTGTCGGCCGTGCGATACATCAGCAGCCACACCGCGAGCCATACGATGCCGATCGCGCCGATGATCACGAACGCCGCGCGCCACCCGTAGGCCACCGCGATCGCCGGGATGATCGCCGGCGCGAACACCGCGCCGATGTTCGCGCCCGAGTTGAAGATGCCGGTGGCGAGCGCGCGTTCGCGGCGCGGAAACCATTCGGCCGTCGTCTTGATCGCGGCCGGGAAGTTGCCGCCCTCGCCGATCCCGAGCAGCGCGCGCACTGCCGCGAAGCCCGTCACGGAGCCGACCGCCGCGTGCAGCATCGCCGCGATGCTCCACACCAGCATCGCGACCGCATACGAGATGCGCGTGCCGAGCCAGTCGACGATGCGCCCGAAGCCGAGCAGGCCGATCGCATAGAACGCGGAAAACGCCATCACGATGCGGCCGTACTGCACCTGGGTCCAGCCGATGTCGTGCTGCAGCATCGGCGCGAGCAGGCCGAGGATCTGTCGATCCATGTAGTTGATGACGGTCGCGAAGAACAGCAGCGCACAAACGGTCCAGCGGTAGCGGCTGGCCGCGGTGCGCACGGCACCGACGACGGCGGATTGCATGAATGTCTCCGATACGCGGTCGCGCCCGTCGCGCCGCTGGATTGTGCTGTCCGTGACCGGCGACGGGCGCCGGGGCGGGCGGCGGCCACGCCCCTTGCGTGGCGCGGCCGCTCGTCCGTCGAGTTCTGGAAAACGTTTTTCAAAGGATAGGGCGTGGCCCGGTGCCGTGTCAGTCGGGGATTTCGATGAGTCATCTCAAAATTGGCCGCGCAAAAAGAGATGACTGTTTCGCAGAGTGGCATTAACCGTTTTTCCGGGATTCTCCCGCGTGCGAAACGGGGCCACGACGCGGGTTGGCGCGTCGATACACATGTCCGATTCCAGCCAGAATCGGCGGCGCGGATGGTTTACAGTCGCCGCATGCGCCTCGATCCCGACACCTGCTACGACGCCCTGCTTGCGCGGAACCGCCGCTTCGACGGCTGGTTCTTCGTCGGCGTGTCGACGACCGGCGTGTATTGCCGCCCCGTTTGCCCGGTGAAACCGCCGAAGGCGCGGAACTGCAGTTATTACCCGACCGCCGCGGCCGCCGAGAAAGCCGGCTTTCGCCCGTGCATGCGCTGCCGGCCCGAGCTCGCGCCCGGCCACGGGCTGCTCGACCTGTCCGGCAATCTCGCCGACGCGGCCGCCGCGCTGATCGAGGACGGTTTCCTGAACGAGCACTCCGTCGACGCGCTCGCGCGGCGGGTCGGCGTGACCGAGCGCCATCTGCGCCGGATCTTCGCCGCGCAGTTCGGCGTGTCGCCGGTCGAGTTCGCGCAGACGCACCGGCTCTTGATGGCCAAGCGTCTCCTGACCGATACCGCGCTGCCGGTGGCGGTCGTTGCCTCGACCGCCGGATTCGGCAGCGTGCGACGCTTCAACGATTTGTTCCGCCAACGCTACGGCCTCAATCCGCTGCGCTTGCGCAAAGGCGCCGGCCCATCCGCCGATGGCGACATGACCTTTCCGCTGCCGTACCGGCCGCCGTTCGCGTGGCCCGAGCTGATGCAATTTCTCGCGCAGCGGCGGATCGGCGGCGTCGAGCGGATCGACGCGCACGGCTATGCGCGCGTCGTCGCGCTGCCGAACGGCAACGGCGACGCGCATCTGACGGGCTGGCTGTCCGTCACGCACGTGCCGCAGCGGTTTGCGCTCGCGGTGACCGTATCGCCCGCGCTGACGCCCGTCGTGCCGGCCGCGCTCGCGCGCGTGCGGCGGCTGTTCGATCTCGACAGCCGCCCCGACGTGATCGACGCGCATCTCGGCGCACTCGCGAGCGGCTCGCCCGGCTTGCGCGTGCCCGGCGCGTTCGACGGACTCGAGATCGCGATCCGTGCGATCGCGGGCGAACGACTGGCGGCGACGCAGGCTGGTGAGGTGCTGGCGCGTGTGGCCGAACGCTTCGGCACGCAGGTGCACCACGCGCCGCCGGGGCTCACGCATGCATTGCCTTCGGCAGTAACGCTGGCGAGTGTGCCGCCGGCGGCGCTCGAAGCAACCGGCGTGACGCGTGATGCGGCGCAGGCGATCGTGGCGCTGGCACGTGCGGTCGCCGACGGCACGCTCGCGCTCGAACCGATGGCGCCGCTCGATGCGACGCTCCGCGCGTTGCGCGCGCTGCCCGGCTTCGACGAATGCGCGGTGCAGTACGTCGCGATGCGTGCGATGGCCTGGCCGAACGCGTTTCCCGCCGACGACGCGTGGCTTGCTCCGCGCGCCGCCGCCGAGCGTTTGCACATCGCATCATCCGCGCCGCACGCGGCGCACTGGGCGCCGTGGCGCGCGTATGCCGCACTGCATGTGTGGCGCCTTCATGGAGAAGCTTCGCGATGACGCACGCTCATCTGATTCCGAGCCCGCTGGGCGACATCGCCATCCGTATCGAGGACGATGCGCTTACAGGCCTTTTTTTCGTCGGCCAGAAATACTATCCGTCGCTGGCGATCGCGCCGGACGCGGACGTACGCGGCGCGGCGCCGCTCGCGCGCAAGGTCGCCGAGGAAGTCGCCGAATATTTCACCGGCACGCGCGAAACCTTCTCGGTGCCGATTCATCTGCGCGGCACCGCGTTTCAGCGCAGCGTGTGGAAGGAACTGCTCGCGATTCCGTTCGGCGAACTCGTGTCGTACGGCGACATCACCGAACGCGTCGGGCTGCCGATGAGCGCGGCGCGTGCCGTCGGCGGCGCGGTTGGCCGCAACCCTGTGTCGATCATGGTGCCGTGCCATCGCGTGATCGGCGCGTCGGGCAGCCTGACCGGTTATGCAGGCGGCATCGAACGCAAACGCGCGTTGTTGTCGCTCGAAGGCGCCGGGTTCGCGCGCGGGGAACGTCATCCGATGCAGCAGTCGCTGGCGTTCTGAATCAAGATCCGCGGCGCGCGTTGCCGCGTCATGCGCTCAACGCCGGCCGGCGCGCTTCACGCTTCGCATACGCGCCCGGCGTCACCTTGAACTTCGCCTGAAACAGCGCGATGAACGACGACGTCGAGTCGTAGCCCAGCTGCGCGGCCACCGCGCCGATCGGCTCGCCCGCATCGAGCAGCGGCAGCGCCGCGAGCAGCCGCACGGCCTGCCGCCACTCGGTGAACGACAGCCCCGTGTCCTGCCGGAACAGACGCGACAGCGTGCGCCGTGTCGCACCGACCTGACGGCCCCATTCGTCCAGACTGCGCGTGTCGCCCGGATGCGCATGCAAGGCACGCGCGATTTTGAGCAGACGCGAATCGTGCGGCAGCGGCACCGTCAGCGGCGCGGGCCGCATCTGCGCGATCCGGTCGGCGATCAGGCACACGAGCGCACCGTCCGGCCCCGACTCGTCGTAGTTCACCGGCAACTCGCCGGTCGCGATCACCAGCTCGCGCAACAGCGGCGTCATGCAGAGGATCATGCAATCGTCGGCGGCATCGTCGCGCGCGATCGCATCGTCGAGATACAGGCTGTGGAACGCGACGCAATCGCGCGTCGACACCGCGTGCGGCACGTGCGGCGGAATCCACATCGCATAGTGCGGCGGCAGCAGATGCCGGCCCGACGGCGTCGATACCTCCAGCACGCCGCTCGTCGCATACATCAGCTGGGCCCACGGGTGACTATGCGCGTCGACGCTCGCGTTGCCGGGAATCCCGAACGCGCGCACGAACAGCGGCCTCGGCAGGCGCGCCATCGGCGGCACCGCGTACGGATCACCCGATTGTCCCGCCAGCGACATAAGACGTCCTCCGAAGGTCATTGCATGCACGATCGCGATGCTACCGTAACGACTCTTCTTTCTCACGGCTTCCGTTCATGAGCGCGCATACCCGCACCACCCGCAAGACCGTCACCGCGATCCGCGCGACGAAAGGCATCGGCAGCCTCGTCTCGCTCACCGCCTATTCCGCACCGATGGCGAAGCTCGTCGACGAAGTGGCCGACGTGATCATCGTCGGCGACTCCGTCGGCATGGTGCTGTACGGCATGCCCGATACGCTGCGCGTCACGCTCGACATGATGAGCGCGCACGGCGCGGCAGTCGTGCGTGGCACCGCGCAGGCGTGCGTCGTCGTCGATCTGCCGTTTTCGACGTATCAGGAATCGCCCGCGCAAGCGTATCGCTCCGCCGCGCGGCTGCTCGCCGAAACCGGCGCGCAAGGCGTCAAGCTCGAAGGCGGCAGCGAGACGGCCGACACGATCCGCTTCCTGACGGAGCGCGGCATTCCGGTGATGGCGCACGTCGGCCTCATGCCGCAACAGGCCAATGCGACCGGCGGCTTCCGCGCGCAGGGGATGGACCCGCGCTCGGCCGCGCAGGTGTTCGACGCCGCGTGCGCGGCCGAGCGGGCCGGCGCGTTCAGCGTCGTCGTCGAGGGCACAGCGGAAGCGCTCGCGCGCCATCTGACCGAAACACTGTCGATCCCGACCATCGGCATCGGCGCATCGCCCGCGTGCGACGGGCAGGTGCTCGTGACCGAGGACATGATCGGCGCATTCGACGCGTACACGCCGCGCTTCGTGAAGCGCTACGCCGATGCGAACGCGGTGATGCGCGACGCGATCCGCCAGTACGCGCACGACGTGCGGCAGCGCGTGTTTCCCGAGCCGGCGCACTGCTTCGGGTACGGCAAGCCGCTGCAACTCGCGGCGGCCGCCGCGGCGTGACGGCTGCGCTTACGCACGATTACGCACGATTACGCATCGCATGCGCGACCCGCGCGTTCGCCTCGAACTTCGCACGATGCGTCGAGAAGAACGTCCGAACGTTGCGCACGTTCGACGCGCCGGTGAACAGCCGCCGCGCGAACGCGTCGTATTCGGCGACGTCGGCCAGGTCGGCCACCACCACGAAATCCGGCCCCGGCGACACGCGGTAGCACTGCGTGACCGCCGGCTCCGCGCACACGTAGGTTTCGAACGCGTCGTAGTCTTCGGCCGTCTGCCGGTCGAGGCTGATCTCGATCAGCGCCGTGACCGCCGTGCCGATCGCGACCGGATCGAGCACCGCGACCTGGCGGCGGATCACGCCCGCTTCCGTCAGCCGCCGCACGCGACGCATGCAGGTCGGCGGCGACGACAGCGCGCGCTCGGCGAGTTGCAGGTTCGACACCGATGCGTCGTCCTGCAGGATCGCGAGAATGCGCAGGTCGAGATCGTCGAGCGTGATGCCGGCCATGGACGGCTCCTTCCGGTCAGGGTGTGAAATTTAATTCCAACATGATAGACGATCGCCTGTCTGTTTCATCTACCGATGTATTTTGAAATTTAATTCCATTCGTGCACCTCTACCATCGCTGTCACGGGTCCAGACAGGACATTTACGGAGCGCGCTATGTGTGGAATTGTCGGGGCGGTTGCCCAGCGGGACATCCTGCCGAACCTCGTCGACGGGCTGAAGCGGCTCGAATACCGCGGCTACGACTCGTGCGGCGTCGTGGTCTATCGCGATCGCGCGCTGGCCCGCGCGCGCAGCGTCGACCGCGTCGCCAACCTGCAGCGCGAGATCGCCGGGCATGCGCTGTCGGGCTACACCGGCATTGCGCATACGCGCTGGGCGACGCATGGCGCGCCCGTCACGCTCAATGCGCATCCGCACTTCTCGCCGAGCGACGACAACGCGCGCATCGCGCTGTCGCACAACGGGATCATCGAGAACTGCGACCAGCTGCGCGCGGAACTGCAGGCGCATGGTTATGTGTTCGCGAGCCAGACCGACAGCGAGGCAATCGCGCACCTGATCGATCACCTGTACGACGGCGACCTGTTCGACGCGGTGCGCCGCGCGGTCGCGCGACTACGCGGCAGCTACGCGATCGCGGTGATGTGCCGCGACGAGCCGCACCGGATCGTCGGCGCGCGCGACGGGATGCCGCTCGTCGTCGGTGTCGGGGATGGCGAGAATTTCCTGGCGTCGGATGCGATCGCGTTGTCGGGTATCACCGATCGAATCGCTTACCTCGAGAACGGTGACGTTGCCGATATCCAGCTGCATCGCTACTGGATCGTCGATGCGGCCGGCCAGCGCGTCGAGCGTGCGGTGCAGCGGGTGGCCGCGCATAGCGGCGCGGCCGACCTCGGATCGTATCGCTATTACATGCAGAAGGAGATCTTCGAGCAGCCGCAGGCGGTGGCCGATACGCTGCTCGATGTCGGCTCGATCATGCCGGAGCTGTTCGGCGACGGCGCGTGGCGCGTGTTCAACGACGTCGATTCGGTGTTGCTGCTCGCGTGCGGCGGCAGCTATCACGCAGCGCTGACCGCGAAGTACTGGATCGAGAGCATCGCGAAGCTGCCGGCGAGTGTCGAGATCGCGAGCGAGTTCCGGTATCGCGACAGCGTGCCGAATCCGCGCACGCTGGTCGTCGCGGTGTCGCAGAGCGGCGAGACGGCTGACGTGCTCGGGGCCGTGCACGTCGCGAAGCAGCGCGGGATGCTGCACACGCTCGCGATCTGCAACGTCGCGACGAGCGCGCTGATGCGCGAATGCGCGCTGCAGTTCGTCACGCGTGCGGGGATCGAGATCGGGGTGGCGTCGACGAAGGCTTTTACGACGCAGCTCGTGGCGTTGTTCTTGCTGACGTTGTCACTGGCGCAGGTGCGCGGGCGGTTGAGCGACGACGAGGAGAAGGCGCATCTGCACGCGCTGCGGCATCTGCCCGATGCGATGTCGAAGGTGCTCGCGCTGGAGCCGCAGATCATGGGCTGGTCGGAGTTGCTCGCGCGACGCGACAACATGCTGTTTCTCGGACGCGGGATGCATTATCCGATCGCGCTCGAAGGCGCGCTGAAGATGAAGGAGATTTCGTATATCCACGCGGAGGCTTATCCCGCCGGGGAGTTGAAGCATGGGCCGCTGGCGTTGGTCAGTAACGAAATGCCCGTGATTGCGGTGGCGCCGAATGACGTGCTGCTCGAAAAGCTCAGGTCGAACATGCATGAAGTCAGCGCGCGGAACGGCAGGCTTTTCGTGTTCGCGGATGTGGACTGCGGGTTGGTGCCGAGCGAGGGGATCGAGGTGATTCGACTCAATGAGTACTACGGGCCGCTGTCGCCGATCCTGCATACGGTGCCGATGCAGTTGCTCGCTTATCACGCGGCGTTGGCACGGGGGACGGATATTGATAAGCCGAGGAATCTGGCCAAGTCGGTGACGGTGGAGTGAGGGGATATCGCGGAGGATCGGGCTTTGCCGAGTTCCATTAGTTTTCGGTTACGGGCCTTGTTGTGGTTTGGGTTACGGGACGCTTACCTGCCGGCTGCGCCTTACCAGACGAGCGCAAACCAGCATCAAAGCCAAAAGGGGCGCTGGAGCTTTTTTTCAGAGCCCCTTTTTTCGGGTGGCCATCTGCTCCTCGAAATCGGGGCGTTTTGGAGTCGACATTTTCTCGGTGTGGACAGGTTCAAGAGGACCGATGTCGAGCTTCGGAACTCATATCACAACGGGCGCACTCGAAAGATCATCGAGCCACGGGCCGTGAAACGGAAAGTGTTTTTTCAGCAGCTCCGTAACTTGTTCGATACCTCGCAGAACACCTGACCGATAGTCGCCCTGCTGGAAATGAGCCTCCATGGCTTCGCAAATCGCCTCCCATTCGCGTTGGTCCACTCTGACGTGTATGCCTCGGTCCACGACAATTTCGACGTCCCGGTCCGCAAGGAGCAGATAGATGAGAATGCCGTTGTTGTGCTCCGTGTCCCAAACCCGGAGGTCCGAGAAAACCTCGATGGCACGGTCCCTCGCAGAGGTGCCCTTCAGCAACGCGCCGATATGCAGCGCCCCTTCCACGGCAAACCTGACCTGACCCACGTGCACGCGATGACTGGCACGTACAGCCTCTTCGATCGAGATCAGCGTCCGCCGTGAAAATGCCTTGTCGACCCGCCAGCGGGTCGCGAAAAGATGTCGGAAGAGACGTTTCAGGTCCATACTCACCACCGTCCCGATGCGCCACCGCCGCCGAAGCCCCCACCGCCGCCGCGAAAGATGTCGCGATTCGAATCACGGCCGAAACGCCCGCCGCGACCATCGATGAAGCGCCCGTCAGCGGCTCTCATACCGCCCCCCAGCAACGTGAAGAGCAGCGCCATCATTCCCGCCGCGATGGCGACAAAAAGCGCCTGCGATAAGACCCACGCGATTGCCCCGACGACACCGCCGGTCACGACGGCGCCGGGCAGTCGCCCGAACATGGCGCGCAGCAGGCCACCGGCCATGACCGTCAGGAGGAAGAGAACGGGAAGCAACCGTCCGGCGCC
Source organism: Burkholderia sp. Bp9090 (assembly GCF_003857985.1). Taxonomy (NCBI): domain Bacteria; kingdom Pseudomonadati; phylum Pseudomonadota; class Betaproteobacteria; order Burkholderiales; family Burkholderiaceae; genus Burkholderia; species Burkholderia sp. Bp9090. The sequence continues at coordinate 22,299 of NZ_QTPV01000046.1, read as the reverse complement.
GTCGCTTGCCCGAGGTAATCGCCGCGGTGGCGGCAACGCCTCGCCGCTGGCGACGCGTATCATGCCGTCGACGCCGGCGGTGATGCCACCGTAGAAGTCCCCGTTTCGGAACCGCGGAACGATCGCCTCGTTGATGATGCGATTGCTCGCTGCATCGGTGAGCACGCCTTCGAGGCCGTACCCGACCTCGATTCGAAGCGCTCGGTCGTTTTTCGCGACAATCAGGAGCGCGCCGTCGTCCACATTCTTGCGGCCGAGCTTCCATTGCTCGACGACTCGCATCGAATACTGTTCGATGGTTTCGGGCTCCGTGGTCGGAACGATGAGAACTGAAAACTGCGTTCCTCGTTTCGCCTCAAACTCTCTCAACGTCTTCTCGAGGCTGGCCGACTGGTCGCTGGTCAGGGTTCCAGTTTCATCGGTGACTCTCGACGTCAACGGCGGGACGGGGACGTCCGCGAGCGCACCGGCTCCGCCCAGGAGAAACGAGGTTAGAACGACGGCCAGCGCCAGTCGGAGCACGTTCAATTGGATGTCCCGCCTGCAGAGGCCGGCGTCGAGCCGAAGTCGACCCGCGGCGGTCTGGAAATTTCAGCTTCGTTGCTTACGGAGAAGTTGGGGCGCTCCAGATAGCCGAAGGCCTTCGCAGTCAAATTGTTCGGGAACGAACGTATCGTCGTGTTGTACGTCTGAACGGAGCGAATGTATCGGTTTCGGGCTACCGCGATACGATTTTCCGTACCCTCGAGCTGCGCCTGCAGGTCCCGGAAATTCGCGTCCGACTTCAATTGCGGATAGTTTTCCGAAACCACGAGCAGCCGTGATAGAGACGACGTGAGCTGTCCTTGCGCCGCTTCGAATTTTGCGAGCGCCTGCGGATCAGCAATGAGTTCCGGTGTGGCGCGAATCTCACCCACTTTCGCCCGCGCCTCCGTCACACGGACCAGCACTTCCTTTTCCTGGTCCGCGTACCCCTTCACTGTGTTGACGAGGTTGGGAACCAGGTCGGCACGCCGTTGATACTGATTGAGAACTTCCGACCAGCTGGCCCTCACCTGCTCGTCCTGGCTCTGGATGGCGTTATAGCCGCACCCTGAGAGAGACAGCAAGCTCAGCGCCAATGCGCCTGTCAGAAGTGCGCGGGCCAGACGGCGCCGTGCGGACATTGCCATAGAACTTTTCGACATGGACGCGCCTCTGCCTTGTATTCCCGGCATTCCGCCGCTCACCGGTGCACTGCCTATCGTAAGTAGCTCGGCGGTCGCAGGGTTGATGCACGTCAATGCTGCATTGTCGAGCGCGCCCGGCGCGATGCACCGTCTCGGGCGCGTGTCGGCTCCACGGCCGCGCCACATATGAAGAATTCGGCGCGTGATTCGTTGAGCCACGTCAAGCCATCGAAGGAGCGTCAGCATAGAGTGGTTTCAGGGTTCGACCGGCTCTGAAGAACCATGCTCCTGGAGAACAAGATGGCATTCCCGCACAAACTCGCAATCGCAATTGCGACGCTCGGCATGGTCCGTGCCGTTGCAATCGCCGGCACGCCGGCAGCCGCCGACAATGCAGCTCACGATGCCCATCATCCGAATAAGGCAGCCGCAAAAGCGCCGAACAAGTCAAACCGCGAGGCGGACGACCAGATGCAGGCCATGCGCGCCATGCATGAAAAGATGATGAACGCGAAGACGCCTCAAGAACGCGCCGCCCTGATGGACGAGCAAATGAAAGTCATGCAAAACGGCATGAGCATGATGGAGATGATGGGTGCTCGCTCGTCCGGTATGCCGATGTCGTCGCGGCACGAGAGTATGGAAATGCGGATGGATATGATGCAAATGATGATGCAGGCAATGATGGACCGTCAGGCTGCGCAAGAGCATCCGGCCGAGAAGTGAGACGATGCGAAACGGGAGACAACCATGGATGACAGCTCGCATGGTGCCCGGCCGTTCTGGAAATCACGGTCAGCCATTGCACTCGTAGCATTCACTGCAATAGCGCTATTCCTCCTGCTTTCCGAACACCGCGCCCACTTCCTTGGCGTCTTGCCATATCTGCTGTTGCTCTCGTGCCCGCTGATGCATCTGTTCATGCACCACGGGCACAGGCACGACGGGATGAAAACGACCGGCAGGCGCCCTCATTCGGGAGACGGTCATGACCAGCATCGGTGACGGTTACGGCCTGTGGAGCCTCGTAGCCATCAATTCTCTCGTCTTCATCATCTTCGCGTTCAGCTTCTTCAAGCCAGCGACAAAGCGGGACTGGCGAACGTTCGGTGGATTCTCCGCCTTCATCGTCGCGCTATTCGCAGAAATGTACGGGTTTCCGCTCACCGTCTACTTGCTATCGGGCTGGTTGCAGACGCGATTTCCGCACACGAATTTGCTATCTCACGATGCAGGGCACCTGTGGTGGACCTTGACCGGCAGGCACGGCGACCCGCATGGCGGACTTCCGCATCTCCTCAGCTTCTTCTTCATACTGGGCGGCTTCTACTTGCTGTCCACGGCGTGGCACGTACTGTATGAAGCTCAGCGTGGCAAGGCGTTGGCCACCACCGGACCCTACGCGAAAATCAGGCATCCTCAGTACGTCGGGTTCGTCGTGATCATGCTGGGTTTCCTGCTCCAATGGCCCACGCTCGTGACTTTGGCCATGTTCCCCGTTCTCGTTTTCATGTACGTTCGACTAGCCATACAAGAGGAGCATGATTCGGAGGCGCGGTTCGGCACTGCGTGGCGTGAATACGCGGCACACACGCCGCGCTTCGTACCCAGCTTGTTTGGGAAACGCCCGGCTCAAGTGCATTGATTTCAGGCGGCTCACCCGTAGCTGGCACTGCCGAACTCGATCGCAATCTTCCGGGATGAGGAGGCTGCCATGAAACCCTTCAAGACTGGCGCGACGCTTTCAGCCACGGTTGTGCTGTTCTATGTCCTGTGCACACTCGTATGGATGGCGCTTCCTGGACCGTTCATGAACTTCATGAACGCTCTTTTTCACGGACTCGATTTCCGACGCCTTCAGACCGGCGAGCCATTGTCCTGGTGGTTTGTTGTCTACCCGGCCCTTGTGTTCGCGGTCTGGTTCTTTGCGGCCGGCGCCTTCTTTGCGTGGTTATACAACCGCCTGAGTGGACCGAACTGATGCAATTCCGTACGCCCATACCTCTCTCCCGAACTGCATGTTGCCAGTGTCGGTCTCGGGAATCAGAAGATCGAGGCAACAGCTAGCCTCGATACAGGTAACTCACGTCGTAGCACGGTCGTCACGTCAATATCGAACGCGCAGAGCGACGAGCCTCAATGGAAACGGAACGGGTGAGCAAAGGAGCGTCAAATGAGCGGCCAACCCGGCGAAGACGAGCTTCATCACCAAAGGATGTCCGGGCACTTGTCATCGGACGAACGTCACGGTCGTGAGACGGACGAGCACGCCCCTTTCGCCGGGCATGGACACGACAAGCATGCTCATCGCCATGATGGCCAGGACAAACACGCACGCTCCACGGATCCGCTTCGCGACCCCGTCTGCGGAATGGCGGTGACCGATGAGTCACGCTTGCGCCGCGAACACAATGGCAAGTGGTACGCGTTCTGCAGCCAGGCCTGCTTGACGAAATTCGAGGCAGCGCCGTCCAGGTACGTTGAGCCTTCGACCATCGAGGAGCCGCAAGCACTGCCCGAGGGCACCGTTTACACGTGCCCGATGCACCCGGAAATTCGACAGGACCATCCCGGGCAATGCCCGAAGTGCGGCATGACGCTGGAACCGATTCTGCCCAGCGTCGACGAAGGCGAAAATCCGGAACTGGTCGATTTTCGACGCCGATTCTGGTGGACGTTGCCACTGACAGTCATCGTTTTCGTGCTGGCGATGTTTGGCCATCGCCTACGATTGATGGGCGCCGGCACCGAAAGCTGGGTTGAGTTCATCCTCTCTACGCCGGTCGTCCTGTGGGCAGGCCTGCCGTTTTTCGAGCGGTGCGTGCGCTCATTCATGAACCGCAGCCCCAACATGTGGACGCTCATCGGGCTCGGGACAGGCGCGGCCTATATCTACAGTGTCATCGCCACCCTCTTCCCCGGCGTGTTTCCCGAAACGTACAGCGCGCACGGCCGGGTCAGCGTGTATTTCGAGGCGGCGGCAGTCATCATTTCGCTGACGCTTCTCGGGCAGTTGCTCGAACTGAAGGCCCGCTCGCAAACGTCCGCCGCCATCAAGGCACTCCTCGGGCTCGCACCCAAGACCGCGCGGCGCATCAACCCGGACGGTTCCGAAGCAGACATTCCGTTGTCCCATGTTCATGTGGGAGACCTGCTTCGCGTGCGGCCGGGCGAGAAAGTCCCCGCGGACGGCGTGGTGACGGACGGCACGAGTTCGCTCGACGAGTCCATGATTACCGGCGAGCCCATTCCGGTCACGAAGCGCGTTGGCGACCACGTCATCGGCGCAACGATGAACGCGACAGGCAGTCTCGTCATCCGCTCGGAAAAGGTCGGCGCCCAGACCGTCCTGTCGCAAATCGTGCAGATGGTCGCGCAGGCGCAGCGCTCCCGTGCGCCCATGCAGCGCATGGCCGACAAGGTGGCCGGCGTGTTTGTCGTCGGGGTCGTCAGCGTCGCTCTCCTGACCTTCCTCGTGTGGGGCATCTTTGGGCCTGAACCCAGTTGGGTATTCGGTCTCATCAATGCGGTGGCGGTGCTCATCATTGCGTGCCCCTGCGCGCTGGGCCTTGCGACGCCCATGTCCATCATGGTCGCAAGCGGCAAAGGAGCCACGACCGGGATTCTCTTTCGCGATGCCGCTGCGATTGAAAATTTGCGCAAGGTCGACGTGCTCATTGTCGACAAGACGGGGACGCTGACCGAGGGGCGTCCTGCGTTCGAGCAGGCCGTAGGCACAAGCGGATACACGACCGACGACGTGCTTCGTCTGGCGGCGAGTCTCGACCAAGGCAGCGAGCATCCGCTTGCTGCAGCCATCGTTGCGGCAGCCCGCGAGAAGAAGCTGACTTTGGACCGCACGGAAAATTTCGAATCCGCAACGGGTATCGGCGTGAGAGGAGTCGTCGCTGGCAGGCGACTTTCACTTGGCAACACCGCGCTGATGCGGACTGACGCCGTATCCGTCGAATCGCTGTCCAGGGAGGCGGATAGCCTGCGTGCGCAAGGCGCGAGCGTCATGTACTTGGCAGTCGATGGCAGTTTGGCCGGACTGCTGGCGGTCGCTGACCCGATAAAGGCGACCACGCCAGAGGCGCTTTCGACGTTGAAGGAGAACGGTATCCGAGTCGTGATGGCGACCGGTGACGGGGTGGTCACTGCCAAGGCCGTGGCCGGGAAGCTCGGCGTCGACGAATTCCATGGCGAGGTGAAGCCTGCCGACAAGCTCGATCTGGTGACACGGCTTCAGCAAGCCCGGCATGTCGTCGCGATGGCTGGCGACGGCATCAACGACGCCCCCGCGCTGGCCAAGGCCGATGTCGGCGTGGCCATGGGAACAGGCACGGATGTGGCAATGAGCAGCGCTCAGGTGACGCTCGTCAAGGGCGACTTGCGCGGTATCGCGCGTGCTCGAGCGCTGTCCGAGGCAACCGTCGCGAACATGAAGCAGAATCTTGGCTTCGCGTTCGTTTACAACGCGCTCGGGGTCCCGTTGGCGGCCGGGGCACTTTACCCGTTCACGGGGCTGCTGCTGTCGCCGATGATCGCGGCGTTGGCGATGAGCCTGAGCTCAGCCTCGGTCATCTCGAACGCGCTGAGATTGCGCAACGCCAAAATTTGAGCATGCGTGCGCCCCGCAAGCCGGTCAGTATCCCCGCCCCGCGCACGAAAACCCCTACTTCGACAACTTCAGCTTTTTCGCCAACACGACCCCGCTCGACGGACTCACCAGCGAGATCGCATTGATATCCATATGCACCCTGGAGATCCGGGTCGTAATGTCCGTCGGCTCGTCGATACTCGGATCGGCATGCTCGACTTGCTCGGTCAGATAAGGCCGAACCAGGCGCCCGGTAAAGACGAGCGCGAAGTCGCCATGCGCTTGAGCGTACACGGCAGGCGAAATCCGCATCCGGCTGCGAACCGTGGTCTTTTTGCCATGCCCGGACTCGAGTTCGATGATGTCGATCTGCTGGATGTACCCTTTCGCTTTCGCTTCGGGGGCGATCACGAGCCCTCGCCCTCGCGGCCCCTTCGTGACCTTCCGGAGCAGGATGCCCGTCCGGTCGCCGTGCTCCGCGTCGAACAGGTCGACGTCCAGCGTCAACAGGTGCCGCTGCGACCGGTACCTCAGCCCGTACTGCACCGGCACCACGAACGTCACGTCGCGATCCAGGCCGACGGCCGCCAGATCGGGATTCGGGGCATACCGGTCGGTTGCGTCGGAGACCAGGCCGCGAACCCGGTCGCTCAAGGAAGGCGGCGCGGGGCTGATGTGCAGCTTCTTCAGGGCATCCCGAATGGCAACCGGGTCGTCGCCGACGATCGGTCGTGCGGGCGACGCGTCGTGATCGGCAGCAGGCGCGACGTGCGTCGTGCCGTCGACGGCCTCCGCCTCTGCATGCACCGCGACGGGCGCCAGGATCATCGTCAAAGCGACGACGCACGCGAAGCTCGAACGCCCCAACTTGGATTTCCGATGAAACACGAAGGCTCCTGATTTTCTTGCGGATCGGTCAACGACGAGCACTATAGGGTGGAATGATAGGCAACGCATCCATTGTTTGAAATTCACCGATGCCCTGAGCGCCCCTTCGCCGGTTCATTGTCAGCCGAAAGCAGGCCAACGCCCGCTCATCCGCAACCTCACCCCTGCCGATCCTCCCGCCGATACTCCGCCGGCGCCTTCCCGACCAGCTTGCGAAAATCGCGCGTGAAATGCGCCTGGTCGAAATACCCCAACGCCTGCGCCAGTTCCGCGAGATCGACCGGCTCGCCGCCGGCGAGCTTGTCGGCCGCCTCATGCAGGCGATAACGACAGATCACCCACTTCGGCGTCACGCCCACATAGTCGGAAAAGAGTTGCTGCAGCGTGCGCTCGCTCAACCCCGCGCGCTCGGCCAGATCGCGCACCTGCGTGAGCCCGATATCCTGCTGCAGCATCTGCAAGATGCCATGAATACGTTCGACCTGCGGATCGGCCGGCGGCAGCACCCGCAACAGCAGCGCCTCCGCGGCCGCCACCATCCCGGCATCATCCTCGGCACCGAGCACGGCGTCTTCGGCTTGCGCGTCGCCGCAATCGAGCAGCGTCGACACCGGCAGCACCTTGTCGGTCGACAAATGCACCGGCTTGCCGAAGAACGCCCGAAACGCGCCCGGCCGGAACCGCAAGCCGATCACGCGCCCGGCCCCGGCCAACGTCGTCTCGAACGCCCCCGACACCACGCCGAAGATCCCCGTCCGCCGCCGGTCGAACACCAGATTCACGCACGGATACGGCAGCGTGCGCTGCACATACGGCGGCTGGTTGCGCAGATCCCATTCGACGATCCAGTGGTGATCCAGCACCCCGGCCAGGTCGGCACAGGGGTAATAGCGATTCAGGCGGAAGCGCTGATTGAAGGCTTTCGGGCCGACGACGCCTTTGGGCGTGTCGGTCACGTGACGCAAGTCGGTCATGGCGACGAACCGTTGAAGTGACTGCGTGATGATGCACCGCCACAGCGGATTTTTCCAAGACGAAGCCGCGCGGCCGTCCTATATTGGTCGACCTGTCCCGAATGCACACCGGAGCCCGCGATGCAGCAAGACCGTCACCTGACCCTGTTCCACTCCCCGCGCAGCCGCTCGGCCGGTGCGCGGATGCTGCTGGAAGAACTGAGCGCCGACTATGAACTGCACGCGTTCGACCTCTCCACCGGCAAACATCACGAAGCCGACTACCTCGGCATCAACCCGCTGGGCAAGGTTCCCGCGCTGCGTCATGGCGACGTGATCGTCACCGAGCAGGCCGCCGTCTACATGTACGCGGCCGAGTTGTATCCGGAAGCCGGCCTGTCGCCGGCGCCGGGCGATTCGCTGCGCGGGCCGTATCTGACCTGGATGACGTTCTATGGCTCGTGCCTCGAGCCGGCCATCGTCGACCGCTCGATGAATCGCCCGCCCGCCGCCTACTCGACGTCGCCGTACGGCGACTTCGATACCGTGATGATGCGGATCGATGCGCAACTGGCGAAAGGGCCCTACCTGCTGGGCGAGCGCTTTACGGCGGTCGACGTGCTGTGGGGCTCGGCACTGAACTGGACGACGATGTTCAAGCTGGTACCCGAAACGCCGCGCATTCGCGCGTACATCGATCGCGTGCTGGCACGCCCGGCGATCCAGCGCGCGCAGGCGGCGGATGCGGCGCTGGCGGCGGAACAGGACAAGGCCAAGGAGGCGGCCGCAGCGGCGCGCTAGCCGGTTGGCGGGCGAACCGTGACGCCGGTCCCGCCCGCCGCGCCATCAGAACATCGTATGCAGGCCGACCCGCGCCACCGCCTGACTCGCTGAACTCGACGCCCCGTTCGGATCGAGCACGCCGTTGATCTGCGCGTTCGCGCCGCTGTTCGCGCGTTGATAATCGGCGGACACGTAGACCATCGTCCGCTTCGTGAACAGGTATTGAAGCGCGACGCTGACCTGATGCGCATGGTTGTCGTTCACGGCTTCGTTGCCCTTCATGTACATGTACTTCGCGCCGAGAAACACGTCCGGCCTGATGCGCCACACGCCGCCGGCCTCGGCCATCCACACGCCGGCGTCGTTGAACGAATTGTGCACGGTGGTCAGGAGTGCCTTCGCGCTCACCGCACCGAAGTCGTAGTGCATCCCGACACCCCAGTTGCGCACGCTGGTCGACGGCGTGCCGGGCGCCGGGCCGTACTTCTCGTTCGTATATGCGGCACCGATGCCGAGCGCGCCGACTTCGTAGTTCAAGCCCGCGCTTACGGCATTGTCCGCGCCGATGGAACCGGCCACGCCGCCGAACGCATACATCACGCCGCCCGACAACCCTGCAATCGTCGGCGAACTGTATTTGACCGAGTTCGCGACTGGCTTGCTGCCTGCCGTGCGATCCCAGTCGAACGCGCCGGTCGGGTTACCGGGTAGCGCGAGACGCTGGAACGGGCCATTCCTGAATCCGTACAGCCCCGAGATGTCCATCGAGATCGCATTCCCCTTCGCAAACAGCGAATCGACCATGAAGTCGTACTGATTCCCGAGCCTGATGCTGCCGAACCGGTCGCTCTCGATGCCCACGTATGCATTACGTCCGAAGATCCCGGTCCCGATGATGCTGCCGTTCGCCATCGAGAACTGGTTCACGAGCGCGAACGTCGCGTGATATCCGCCGCCGAGATCTTCCGTGCCGCGAAAGCCGAACAGGTTCGGCGTGAAGATGCCGTCGTCGAACTTGACGTTCTTCCCGCCGCCCTCGTTGCTGACGTACGAGATGCCGCTGTCGATCAGACCGAACATGGTCACGCTGCTCTGTGCGTACGCACCCTGCGCGATGGCCAGCATCGCGAATACTCCAAACCCGAGCTTCATTGCGTCTCCGTCTTTTTTGAAATTCGAGCCGGTCGCCCGCCACGTCGCGAACAATCCGCCCATGCTTCATGAAACAACACCTTCCCCCACCCGGATCAGGCTTGCATCCGGGCCGGCATAATGAGATTTACTTAGCTTTACTTATCGACTGGAACGAATGAAATCCCGCGCACTTCCGATTTCATCCAGCCTGATGCGATCCGCCCTTCCGCCGATTCAGGCGCTCCGGCAAATCACCCACGCCGCCGCATCCACCTCGACGGCCACGGCTTCCAGCCCGGCACCCGAGCACGGCCCGTCGATACACACACCGTCGTCGAACCGGAACAGCGCACTGTGATGCGCGCACATCAGCACCTGGGATCGATAACAGGAAACGCTGCCCGGCACGAAATCGAGCGGAACCGAGAAATGCGGGCAACGATTCACGTAAGCCCACACCTGCTCCCCGCGCCGCACGACGATGACGGGACGTCCGATGCGCGCCTCATCGACGACCCGCGCGCCACCATCCGGCACATCGGCGAAGCGACAGAGTTGCGTGGCACCCATGACTCACGCTCTCCGCTCGGGATTGCCGAGGCTCCAGTCCCACGGTCGCACCTCGACCCGCGAGAACAGCCCTTCCTTCACATACGGATCGTTGCCGACGAACTGCATCACCGCATCGATGTCGTCCGCCTCGACGACGAGCAGCGTGCCGTTCATCGCATCGCCCTGCGGATCGAGCGTCGGCCCGCCGAGCCGCACATACACGCCGTGCTGCGAGGCGGAACGCAGGTAGGTCCGATGCGTCGCCCGCACGCGGTCGCGCACCTCGCGCATGCCGGGCTGGTCCGTCGCGAACACCGCAAAGAATCGCGCCATGTCGGTCAGCTCCGGTCGAGCACGAAGTCGTACGTCGCCTCGCGATACGGGCCGCTCAAGCCGACCCGGCGCGCGAGCTCGTCACCCGCCGCACGCGGGCGATAGGCGACCATCAGCGACAGCTTCACGCCGAAGACGGCATCCGACTGCAGATACGCGTCGTTCTCGTCGAACAGATGCGTGACGAGCTTTCGGTAGCCCGGTGCATCGATCATGAAATGCAGGTGCGCCGGCCGCCACGGATGGCGCCCGGTGGCGTCGAGCATCTTCCCGACCGGGCCGTCGGTCGGAATCGGATAGCTGACCGGCAGGATCGTCGTGATCGCGTAACGACCTTCGGCATCGGTCCGGTAGCGGCCGCGCAGGTTGCCGTGCGGCTGCGCCGTATCCTGCCCGGAATACATGCCGTTCTCGGCGGTCTGCCAGACGTCGAGCACGGCGCCCTGAACCGGCTCGCCGTCGGTAGTGAGCACGCGGCCATGCACGACGACCGGCGTGCCGGGCGTGAACGCCATGTTCTCGCCATACGCGCGCTCGGGCATGCCCTCGATGTAGAACGGGCCGAACACGGTCGTTTCCGTCGCGCCGGTGGCGAAGCGATGGTTGATCGCATCGACCAGCATCGACACGCCGAGCGTGTCCGACAGCAGGATGAATTCCTGGCGCACCACGTCGTCGCACATCTGCCCGGTTTCGGTCAGGAAGCGAATCGCGGCCATCCACTCGGCCTCGGTCAGCTCCGTTTCGCGGACGAACGCATGCAGGTGCCGCACGAGGCTCTGCATCAGCACGCGCAAGCGCGGGTTCGGCGTACCGTCGAAGCTGGCGACGACCTGCTCGGTCAACCGCGTGTCGCCGTCATCATGATGATCATTCGTCACGTTCGTCTCCTTTGTATGCAGCCGGCCGCTCACTGCGGCTCGCGCCCTTCCCACGCATGCTGAAGCAACTCGCGGATCGACGCGCGCTCGATCGGCCGCGGATTCGCGTACGGGTTCCGGCACGCGAGGTCGGCGGCTTCGTCGAGGCCCGCTTCCGGCATTCCGATGTCGGCCAGCGCCGCCGACAAGCCCAGTTGCCGGTTCAACCGGAACAGCAGCGGGCCGGCGTCGGCCGCGTCGGTGCCGCCCAGCGCCCGCGCGACGCGGCGCAGCGCGTCGGGCGCCGCCGCATGGTTGTAGTGCGCGGTATGCGGCAGCATCGCGGCGTGCGTCTGTGCGTGCGGCAGGTTGAAGGTGCCGCCGAGCGTATGACAGAGCTTGTGATGCAGCGCCATACCGACCGCACCCAGGCACGTGCCGGCGAGCCAAGCGCCATACAGCGCGCGGCTGCGCATCTCGCGGTCGTCGGGCGCGCGCACGATCGCGGGCAGCGCTTCGCCGAGCGCACGAATCGACTCCTCGGCCATCAGGCTGATCACCGGGTTCGCATCTTCCGCATAGAGCGCCTCGACCGCATGCGCCATCGCATTGACGCCCGACGCCGCGGAAATCCCCGGCGGCAGCGACAGCGTCAGGGACGGGTCATACAGCACCGTACGCGGCAGCACGCGCGCGTCGCGTCCGGTGCGCTTGAGCCGGCCTTCCGTGAGCCCGAAAATCGGCGTCATCTCCGAGCCCGCGTAAGTCGTCGGCACGGCGAGGATCGGCAGCGACGACTCGAGCGCAATCGCCTTGCCGAGCCCGATCGTCGAGCCGCCGCCGATCGCGATGCAGCAGTCCGCGCCCAGCTCGGCGGCCATCTCGCGCGCGGCCCGCGCCACCTCGACCGGCACGTGCATCACGGCCTGTGCGCACACGCCGGCCGCACGCTCGCCGAGCACGTCCCGGACGCGTTCGGCGAGCGGCTGCTGCTCGGGCGTCGACAGAATCAGCGCCCGCTGCGCGCCGAGCGCGGACAACTCGTCCGGCAGCCGTTCGAGCGCGCCCCATTCGAACACGACGCGGGACGGCGTTCCCTGATAGACGAAGCGCTCCATCTCGGCCTCAGCGCTTGAAGTGCGGCGGCACCTTGCCGTCGACGTTGACCCACACCGAGCGCGCTTCCGTGTAGTCGTGCATCGCCTCGAAACCCATCTCGCGGCCGTAGCCCGACTTGCCGATGCCGCCGAACGGGCTGCCCGGATTGACGCGCTTGTAGCAGTTGATCCAGCACATGCCCGCGTCGATCCGCGACGCCATCCTGTGCGCGCGGGAGAGATCGTTGGTCCAGAGGCCGCTGCCGAGCCCGTATTCGGTCGCGTTGGCGATCGCCAGCGCTTCCTCGTCGCTGCCGAAGCGCAGCACGGTGACGAACGGGCCGAACACTTCCTCCTGCGCGACGCGGTCGGCGGCGCTCTTCGCCTCGATGACGGTCGGGCGCACGTAGTAGCCGTTCGCGAGTGCCGCGTCCTGCGGCACGCTGCCGCCCGCGAGCACGCGGCCGCCCTGCTCGCGCGCGACGTCGACGAACGACAGCACGCGGTCGAGATGCTGCTTCGACGTCAGCGGACCCATCTCGGTGTCGGGGTCCAGCGGGTTGCCGACGCGGATCGACGACGCCAGCGACACGAAGCGCTCGAGGAATTCGTCGGCGATGCGCTCATGCAGCACGAGCCGCGAACCGGCGATGCACGCCTGCCCCTGGTTGTGGAAGATCGCCCACGCGGCGCCGTTGATGGCGGCGTCGAGGTTCGCGTCGTCGAACACGATGTTCGCGCCCTTGCCGCCGAGTTCCAGCTGCACGCGCTTCAGGTTGCCCTGCGACGCCTCGACGATCCGGCGGCCCGTCGCCGTCGAACCGGTGAACGCGATCTTCCCGACACCGGGGTGTTCGGCGAGACGCTGGCCGGCCGTATGACCGTAGCCGGGAACGATATTGACGACGCCTTCGGGAAACCCGACTTCGGCCATCAGTTCGACGATGCGCAGCGTCGACAGCGGTGTGATCTCCGACGGCTTGAGCACGACGGTGTTGCCTGCCGCCAACGCCGGGCCCATCTTCCAGCTCGTGAACATCAGCGGGAAATTCCACGGCACGATCTGGCCGACGACGCCGATCGGCGCGCGCTGCACATAGTTCAGGAAGCCGGTCTCGACCGGAATCACCGAGCCCTGCAGCTTGTCGGCCATGCCGCCGAAGTAGCGGAAGCAGCCGGCCGTGCGCGGCACGTCGAGCGCGCGCGAATCGCGGATCGGGTGGCCGGTGTCCAGCGATTCGAGCTGCGCGAGTTCCTCCGCGTTGGCTTCGATCGCGTCGGCGAGGCGCAGCAGCAGCCGGCCGCGCTCGGCCGCCGGCATCGCCGACCACTTCGGGAATGCGCGGGTCGCGGCTTCGACCGCGAGGTCCACGTCCGCCGCGGTGGCGGCGGCGATCTTCGCGATCAGCGAGCCGTCATGCGGATTGAGCACGTCGATCGTGCCGCGCTCGACGGCGTCGACGAAACGGCCGTCGATGAAAAGTTGGGTTTGCATGAATCGTCCTCGATGGTGTGCTTGTGCGAGCCGGCGCGGCTCAGAACTCGATCGGATACGGCGCCAGCTCGCCGCTCTCGTATCGCTGCGGAAGGTTCGGCGTCGCGTTTTCCCAGACCAGCAGCATCGAACGCTTCGTCGAGTAGCCCTGGTGCCGGATGTCGGCGGGCATCGCGCAGATGTCGCCGGCCCGCATCGTGACGCGCGCGCGCGGCGCGCCGGTGTTCTTGTCGCCGATGTCCCACACGATTTCGTCGGACAGTTGCAGGAACCATTCGACGCGGTCGTTGCCGTGGAATACCGGCAGGATGAATTCCTCGGTGGTCGGGCAGAACAGGCTGCGCCCGCACACGGAGGTCACCGACGGATTCCACGTCACGTCCGAACGCGACAGGTACTTGAACAGGTTGAACGCATGCAGCTCGCCTTCGAAGCCCGGCTTCACGTGCACTTCCGGCTCGTCCTGAGCGACGTCGAGAAACGCGCGGTTCACCGGCAGATCGTCGCGCAGCGGCGAGTCGCCTTCGAGGCCCGGCATGCGGCGCGTCGCGATGCGCGTGCGTTCGATCGCGGAGCCGTTCTCGCCGTGCTTGCGCCCGAACGCCGTGCCGGTTTCCTCCGGCGCCGCGAACGGATCGAAGCCTTCGTTGGTCCAGTCGTGCAGCATCGCCTTGAAGGTCGCCATGATCGTCGGCGTTTCGAACGTCTCGGTGTAGTCGACGCCGGCTTCCTTCAGGATTCCGTTGAACGTGCCCGCATAGACGTCGACCTTGCCGTAGTGATTGCGCGTGCCGAACACGTGATCGAAATTCACCCAGCCGTAGAAGAAGCCCCACGCGACGTCGCGCATCATCGCGCGCAGGAATGCGTCCGCGGGGATCGCGTGCGTGCGGGTCTGGCCTTTCGCCGGCCAGCTGATTTTCACGAAATACTCGTCGCGCTGGAACGCGAATTCACCGAGGTGGAAGCGGCGGTAACCGGTGACGGCATCGGCTTGCGTGGCCTGCACCAGATCGGCGCCGAAGCCTGCGGAAAGATCGAGGGTCTCGAGGGTGGCCATAACGTGTCTCCTGGAATAGTTGAATCTTCGCGATCGAATCGATCAGTGCAGGCAGATGTCGGCCCACTTCTCGACGGACAGCTCGCCGAGCACGGTCTGCACGAGCGCGACGCCCGGCTTGCTGGCGGTGAAGCGATACGCGCAGCCGGCCGGCAGCAGTGCCTGGTGGCCCTTGCGCAGCACGACGTAGCCCATCTCGCGGCCCGCCGGCTGCGTGCCGGCGTTCACGGTGCCGCGGCCGGTGGCGGGCGGGTTGTCGAGCTTGATGAAGTCGATGCGGACTTCGCCGTCCATCTGGATCGCGAACTCGTCGTGCGCGCACGCGAACCACGGCGACTGGCCTTCGGTGCGCAGCACTTCGATCACGTATTCGAGGTTCTTGCCGGCGACGACCTTTTCGTAGGGGGCCGACTTCGATGCGATCTCGAAGACGTTCGAGAACGCGTAGTGTTTTGCGCTGCCGCTGGTGATTTCGATCTCGCCCTTCGTGTAGCCGTCGAGCGAGCCAAAGACGGTGTGGAATGCCGTGTCGGTCATTGCTGTCTCCTGAGTTGAACCGCTTGTTGGATTCAACTTTAGGGGCGACGACGCCCGTCAACAAGGCAACGGAGCGCGACTACGGCATTTGCGTTTCGCGAATAATCGCTTCGCTCAACGAACCCAGCCGCGCTCCAGCAGCGGGCGATCCCACGGCGACTCGTCGCCGATGTATTCGACGAGGAATTCGACCAGCGCCTTCACCTTCAACGCCTGTCGCTGCGTTGCGGGATAAACGGCGGCGAAGCTCAGCGGCGCGATCTGGAAGTCGGTGAGGATGGGCACCAGCCGGCCCGCGACGAGCGCGTCGCTCGCGACCAGCGTGGGCAGGCACACGACGCCGCCGCCCGTCAGCGCGTACTCGCGCAGCAGGTGCACGGAGTTCGAGCGGATCATGCCCGGCAGCTCCATTTCGACGACCTCGTCGCCGCGTGGCAGCGTCCAGCGGTTGCGTGATGGATAACCCGAATACAGCGCCGTGGTGTGCTGCAGCAATTCGCGCGGATGTTGTGGCGCACCATGCGCGTCGAGGTAGGCCGGCGACGCGCAGAACAGGCGTCGGACCACGAACAGGCGCCGCTCGATCAGCGACTCGGATATCGGCGGAAAGATCTGGAACGCGATGTCGAACCCTTCTTCGACAGGGTCCACGACACGGTCATTGACGATGATGTCGAGCTGGATGCCCGGATAGCGGCGATTGAATTCGGCGAGCGGCACGCCGAAGTGATCGAGCGCGAAGCCGGGCAGCATCTGGATGCGCAGCCGCCCGGTCGGCGTCGCGCGCAGCTCGCGCATCTGGTCGGTCAACTCGTTGACGCGCCCCACGACTTCCGCGCATTCGCGGTAGAAGGTCTCGCCCACTTCGGACAGCCGCACGTGGCGCGTGCTGCGATGGAACAGCGGCGCGTTGACGAACTTTTCCAGTTGCTGGATGCGGTTCGTCACGACCGAACTGGTGACCCCAAGCTGCCGCGCCGCTTCCGCGAAGCTGCTCGCCTCCGCGACCCTGACGAACGCCTCGATGCTCAGAAACCGGTCCATGCCGCACCTTTCCCGAAAGCCAAACCGGCAGTCTAACCGCACCTGCCGGCCGGGTGGGTCACGCCGAACGCGTCACACTGTCACCTGACGGGTGTCAATCCCGCCGGCTGCGCGCATGACCGCGGGGCACGTTACGGCTGCTTGCCCGCCGACAGCTCCGGCTGCACGCCTACGCGGCGCTGCAGCACGGCCGGGGCCGTCTCCCGCAGCAGCATGCTGACCACGATGCCGAGCAGCACCGCCCCCATCGGCAGCCACAGAATGTTCTGGATCCCGAAGTGCGCGGCGACGTAGCCGCCCATCGCCGGCGCGATGCCGCCGCCGAAGATCTCGCCGCAACCGACCACCACGCCGATCGACGTCGACACGAGGCCGACGGGCGCGGCTTCGGTCGCGACGGGGCCCGACAGCAGCGACACCAGCCCGAGCGTGAAGAACGACGCGACGAACAGGACAACGAACAGCACGACCGGTTGCGGGCCGAGGCCGCGGAAGATGTAGAGCATCACCGCCGTGCCGGCGAAGCCCGCGATGCTCGCGAGGCAGCGGCCCACCACGTCGGACAGCCCCGGCAGCCCGAACTGCCCGAGAAAGCCGCCGAAGCCGATCGCCGACACCACGAGGCCCATCTTCTGCGTGCCGAGCGCAAGGTAATCCGTCAGGTACAGCGGCAGCAGCGCGCCGAGCACGAACACGCCGGTCATCGCGCAACACAGCGCGGCCATCGCGACGAGGATGTTGCGGCTCTTGAGCACATGGCCGAGCGATGCCGGCGCGTGCTCCGACACGACCTCCTTCGCGCGCTTCGGTTCGCGGATCACGAAGAACATGATCGCGCCGAGGATCAGCCCGGGGATGGCCACGAGCGCGAACACCCAGCGCCACGACACGACGTTGAGCAGTTGGGTCGCGATGATCGGCGACAGCGCCAGCCCGAACAGCGCGAAGCCGCTTTGCTGCAGCCCGAGGTTCAGGCCGCGCCGCCGCGGGTGCGACGCGTCGGCGGTGGCCGCGAAGCTGGTCGGGCAGAACGAGCCTTCGGCGACGCCCATCAGCCCGCGGATCGCGATCAGGCCGAGCAAGCCGCCCGCGAGGCCCGAGAAGCCGGACAGCAGCGAGAACGCGATGATGGCGGGGATCAGGACCTTGCGGCGGCCGACCTTGTCGGAGATGCCGCCCATCAGCGCCGCGAAGATGCCCCACGACAGGCCGAGCACGCCGATGCAGTTGCCGACGTCCTGCGCGCTCAGGTGCAGGTCCTTCATGATCGAAGGGAACAGCGGCGCGATGAGCCAGCGGTCGAGGCCGACCAGGCCGAAGCCGAGCGCCAGCAGCGTCACCGCCTTCCACTCATAGGAGGTATCCCACTCGTTTGCTTTCATGTCTGTCTCCGTGGATTGGTCCGCTTGCGCGCGCCGGGGCGTCCGCGCATCGGCCAGGTCCGTTGTCTTGGGTGTGCGACGCGACGTGAGTCGCGAGGAAGTGGCGGCCGCCTGTCCGGCTTCGTTCCGGTTGCAGGCGTCGAATTCAATCAGCCGACGCCCGAACGATAGGTGCGCGCACGCGGATCGGGTATGGAACAACCGGCGAACGCGCCATTCGCGAAACGCAAATAATCGGGCGCGGCAGGCGGGAAAGGTCGATGGAGAAGCGCTGTGCGAACGGCGGCAGCGTTGAAGCAGCGCTCCTTCCCCGGTTACGGGGGAATCCCTCATAGACATCAGCGAGGCCCGCACGCGACGCCGCTTGCGCGACCGATGAACGCGGTTCGGCGCGCCGCCCGGCCGCGCGCCGATCAGGATGCGGCGAATGACGAGACCGGCAACCGGCAGATGCGATCCGAGCAGGCACGAAGCAATCCGTCCACACGTTTTTCGTCAGCGCAATACGCCGCCATTTTCTTCGATATCAGACGGATCCTATCTTCGAAATCCATAAATCGATTTTATTTAAATAAAAAGACCTGCACGACAACCACGCAATCTGACAGAACCACCTTGCGCCCGCCCTTTTTACCGATTAATACGAGACCTTTCAAAATCATCCGAGTCGCCGAAAAAGAAAAATACCGTTTCAAACCAATCATCCAGCCATACAAAAACAAAAATAAATTTATCGAGACCGACAAGCTTGATATTCTCGACGCGAATTTTCGATCCGATTTCCTCAATTCAAACAGGACCACATTTCAAACAAATCCTAATCAATAAAAAAGCAATGAGATTATGACGATGTCGATAGCAAGAACATTTCGGGAATTTGCGTCCAGTCTGACCGACGGGAACTCGCGACCCGTCGATCTCCATTTCGGCCGGGCGCAGCGCGCGGTCGGCCACTTGCTTGCGCTCCATCACGCCGATATCCGCGAAGGCCTGATGTCCGGCATCGACGGCGAGCTGACCTGCGTGTCGAGCCACGATCATCTGTCGCCGACGCTGTTTCTCGGCCTGCCCGTATCGGTCCGGCTGACGACCGACCGCGGCAGTACGCGTGCGATCAATGCGATCGTGCGCGAAGTGCGAACCGGTCAATCCGACGGCGAACTGACCGTCTATCAATTGCACGTGTGTGACGCGCTGTCGTTGATGGACCGCCGCACCAACGCTCGCGTATTCCGTTCGCGCCGCGTGACGGAGATTCTCGCGACGCTGATGAACGAGTGGAAACTGCGCAGCCACGCACTCGCGCGCGCATTCGATTTCGACCTGTCCGGCTTGCAGGCCGATCGCTATCCGGTGCGCGAACTCACGCGGCAGGTCAACGAGTCGGACGCTCGTTTCATCCGGCGTCTGCTGCGTCGGGAAGGCATCACGGTCTTCGCGAAGGCCGAGCCGGCCGGAGGCGCGCGCGGCATGAACGACGCGTGGCCGATTCATACGCTCGTGTTCTGCGACGACCCGCATCGCCTGAAGGAAGCGCCGGCCGGTACGCTGCGGCTTCACCCGCGCGACGCCGGAACCGAACAACGCGACACGGTGACGCTTTTTGCGCACTGCCAGAGCGTGTCTCCCGGCCAGGTCCGCCGCGCGTCCTGGGACTACAAGCCAGCCCGTGCAGATGACTCCACCGCTGTCACGGACCTTGACCAGGGCGAAGCCGGGAATGACCTTGCGCGCCTGCTGACCGACGTCGCGATCGACATCCCGCACGTCGGCGACTCATGGCGCGATCACGATCGCATCACGCGCGACCGGATACTGGCGCATCAGTTCGAAGCCGAGCGTTACGACGGAATCAGCAGCGTACGCGACCTGCCCGTCGGCCACTGGTTCACGCTGACGGGCGACCCGGAGCTGGACATGCGGCCGGCCGATCGTCGCCAGTTCGTCGTCACGTCGGTTCGGCACGATATCTGGAACAACCTGCCGAAGCCGCTCGCGGGCCGCGCGCACACATTGTTCGCGGCGAGCCGGAACCTCGCGCAAACGGCTGCGCCGGCACCTGTCGATCTGCCGGAGCAAACCGACACGCGCTATGAAAACCGTTTCACGTGCGTGCGACGCGGCGTGCCGCTCAAGCCCGCCTATGATCCGAAGGTCGACGTACCGCCGGTGCACCTGCTGACCGGTACGATCGTCGGCGCGCAGGGCGAGGAAGTGTTTTGCGACGGGGCCGGCCGCGTGCGCGTGCTGATCCACGGGCACGATCCGGCCGATCACGCGCACGCGCAAGGCGCCGGAACGAACGGCCGGGCCGGCGACAGTGCGCCGATTCGCGTCGGTACAAGCCTCGCGGGCGGCAACTTCGGCGCGCTCTTCCTGCCGCGCGTCGGCATGGAAGTGCTGCTGGGATGTCTGTCCGGCGACCCGGACCGGCTCGTCATCATCGGCGTGCTGAGCAACGGCGCGAACCCGCCCGTGACGTTCACCCATACGGGCGCGCTCCCCGGCAACCGCTTCCTGTCGGGCATCAAGACCAAGGAAATCAACGGCCGGCGCTACAACCAGCTTCGTCTCGACGATACGCCGTCGCAAATCTCGGCGCAGCTGGCGAGCGAACACGCGTATACCCAACTGAATCTCGGCTATCTGACGCAGCCGCGCGAAAACGGACACGGGAAGGATCGCGGCGAAGGTGCCGAGCTGCGCACCGACGCCGCCGCGGCTCTGCGCGCGGCGCAGGGCATCCTGTTGTCGACCTATGCGCGCACACGGGCCACCGGCGGTCAGCTCGATCGAGACGAACTGATTCGACTGCTCGACGAATGCACGGCGCTGTTCAAATCGCTCGGCGACTATGCCGGCGAGCATGGCGGACAGTCGGCCGATACCGCCGGTCAGGACAACGTCGCCGATGCGTTCCGCAACTGGACGCCTGACGGTGCGCGGCCCGGTACGACCGGCGATGCGCCCGCGTTGATCGCGTTCGGCGCGCAGTCGGGGTCGCTCAACGTCACGCCCAGGACACACGTCATGTATGCGGGCGAGAACATCGATCAGATCGCGCAGCAACACGTTCAGGTCAGCAGCGGCGAGCGCATCAAGCTGCATGCCGGTCGTGGCGTCGCGATGTTCGCGCACGGCGACGGCGTGTCGGCGATCGCGAATCGCGGGAAGGTCACGATTCAATCGCAGCACGACGATACGCAGGTCGATTCGGCGAAGAACCTTCAGTTGACGGCCAGTGGCGGAAACCTCGTCGGCACGGCGAGCGATGAAGTCGTGTTCGTCACGTCCGGCGGGGCGTATCTCAAGCTGCGCGGTGGGGATATCGAACTGGGATGTCCGGGGACATTCACGGTGAAGTCGGCAGGGCATGTGTGGGACGGGCCTGCAAGCATGAGTGCGGACATGCCGAAGTTTGGTCAGGACACGCTTGGTCGAGTACCGAAGCTGATCCGATCGGCGGACGGCAACCCGGCTGCCGGGTTCGACGGCCACGTTCAACAGTCTTCCGGGGTGCTGTCGAATTTGACGACCGACACGGCCGGCGAACTGCCGGCGGTTGATGCCGACCAGTTCGAGAGACTGGCGTTGAAGTTCGTCAAGAAGAACATTTAGGAAAACGCAGGAGTCTGAATGACCGATTCATTTCTCGATCCGCCACCTCTAGTGGATGCACGCACGGACGAACGCTCGACAATCGCAGCTACACCGGACGCAGCCGCATCGCGTCCGGCACCGCCGCAGATCGTCGTGGGCCGGGTGGAAGGTGTGACGATGTTTGCGAAGAACACGCCGCTCATCTGTCTCAAGCAGATGCCGTTGCCCGGCATCGTGATCTTCGTGCATGGCGTGAACTCGGAAGGCGAATGGTTCGAGGCGTCCGAAGCCGGGTTGTGCGCCGGGCTGAATCGTAGGCTCGGGCGTCTGGACGATCAGATGATGTATCACGGCATTGATGCGGGGCAGTTGACGCCCGCGAAGTACACGGAGAGCGTGACGCCGGATGGGTTTCTGAACCCGATACTGTGGGACGGCAATTACATCAAGCCAGATCCATCGTTCTCACCTGTCATTCACTTCCGGTGGGGGTATCGAGCGACCACCGACGAACTCAAGGAGTACGGCGACAAGATTTTCTTGAATGAGCAGGATTACTGGGGCGGCGGCCCGTTCACGAACGGCTGTTCGAGCTTGCCCGATCTTTGGCATGGCGGCCTGGACGATCGAACGATGGGATGGATGACGGTGCAAGGCATCAATCCAACCAATCGGCCACTGTATCGCGCGCCACCCCGTGCATATGGCGTGCTTGCGGCGTTACGCCTCGCCAAGCTGATCGAGTCGATCCGCCGCATGCAGGCCGACGTGCCGATTACCGTCGTGTGTCACAGCCAGGGCAACATCGTCGG
>NZ_QTPV01000045.1:0-66074 GCF_003857985.1 Burkholderia sp. Bp9090 | reverse complement strand
GCGGCCGCGGGCGCGCCCCGCCGCCCCCCCCCCCCCCCCCGGCGGCCCCCCCAACCCCACCCCGCCCCCCGGGGGGGGCTTTTTGCTGGGGCCCGCGCCGGATGACCGGCATCGCGGCGATCCTCAGTCGTTGCCGGCCGTCTCCGACAGCCGCTTCATCGTCGCGATGCGCGCGCCGATCAGGTCGACGCGGCCGTCCTCGCCGACGAGCGGCGCAGTCGAATCGCGGAACGCCTCCCACGCGCGTTGCGCGCGCACGAGCGTCGCGGCCGAATGCGCAGGCATCTTGCGACGCAGCTTCTGGTAATAGCGGTTCAAGTCGAACAGCGCGTGCTCGCATGCGGCATCCTGCACGCACGGCCGCACGCGGCGGATCGCCGGATCGCGCGGCGCGTTCGCCGGCTTGCCGCCGGCTGCCGCGGCGGCGCTTGGCGCCGCGACCGCCACGCCGCGGGTACCGCCCTGCGCACCGCTCGTGGCCGCCACCGGCACGGCGGCAGGCGGCGGTGCATAACGGTCGGCCGCCGCGCGCAGCGCCAACGCGCGATCGCGCACCGGCTGCAGCTGCATGTCGGCGCTCGACATCGCGTACGACGTGCCGCGCGTCGTGTCGTACACGGCCTTCAGCAGATGAATTTCATCCTTGCGCCACGTGACCCAGCGGCGCTGGCTGTCCTGCCAGCCGCGCTTCGCGTCGGCCGGCGCGTCGTTCGACAGGCGCTGGTACGCGCCGTCCATCACCGCCTGCCACTGCTGCTGCGCTTCGCCCATGCACTGGATCTGGCCGGCCGTCGACGACCGGTCGCGCCGCGCGAGACACTGCCGCATCGCGACGTCGATCGGGTCGGCCGCCGCCACTTCCGCATGCGCGACGCTCAGCCCCGCCGGCCCTGCCGACCAGCTCGCCCAGGCGACGAGCGCGGCCAGCGCCGCGCGTATCGTCCGGATTCGTCCCTGCGTCGCCATCAGTCGCGCACGCAGTCGACGAAGTACTCGACGCGCCCGTTCACCTCTTCCGCGACGAGGCCGTGGATATCGGTGTGGAAGCCCGGGAAGCGTTCGTTGAAGTCGCGCGCGAACCGCAGGTAGTTCACGATCGTCTTGTTGAAGCGCTCGCCCGGGATCAGGAGCGGAATGCCCGGCGGGTACGGCGTCAGCAGGATGCTCGTCACGCGGCCTTCGAGCTCGTCGAGCGGCACGCGGTCGATCTTGCGGTGCGCGAGCTTCGCGAACGCGTCCGACGGCTTCATCGCCGGCTCCATGTCCGACAGGTACATCTCCGTCGTCAGGCGTGCGATGTCGTTCGCGCGGTACACGTCGTGGATCTGCGTGCACAGGTCGCGCAGGCCGACGCGCTCGTAGCGCGGATGCTGCGCGACGAATTCCGGCAGCACGCGCCACAGCGGCTGGTTGTTGTCGTAGTCGTCCTTGAACTGCTGCAGCTCGGTCACCATCGAGTTCCAGCGGCCCTTCGTGATGCCGATCGTGAACATGATGAAGAACGAGTACAGGCCCGTCTTCTCGACGATGATGCCGTGCTCGGCCAGGTACTTCGTGACGATCGCGGCCGGAATGCCCGTCTCGCCGAACTCGCCGTCGACGTCGAGCCCCGGCGTGATGATCGTCGCCTTGATCGGGTCGAGCATGTTGAAGCCTTCCGCCAGCGGGCCGAAGCCGTGCCAGTGGTCGTTCGGCTTCAGCATCCAGTCGTCGCGCGAGCCGATGCCTTCTTCCGACAGGTCGTCCGGACCCCACACGCTGAAGAACCAGTCGTCGCCGTACTCGGCGTCGACCTTGCGCATCGCGCGGCGGAAGTCGATCGCCTCGGCGATCGATTCCTCGACGAGCGCGGTGCCGCCCGGCGGCTCCATCATCGCGGCCGCGACGTCGCACGACGCGATGATCGCGTACTGCGGGCTCGTCGACGTGTGCATCAGGTACGCCTCGTTGAAGCGATGCTTGTCGAACGTGCGGTTCTCCGAATCCTGCACGACGATCTGCGACGCCTGCGAGATGCCGGCGAGCAGCTTGTGCGTCGAGTGCGTCGCGAACACGAGCGCGCCCGTGCGCGGGCGGCCGTCGCCGATCGCGTGCATGTCGCGGTAGAAGTCGTGGAACGTCGCGTGCGGCAGCCACGCTTCGTCGAAGTGCAGCGTGTCGAGCAGGTCGCCGAGCAGGTCCTTGATCATCTCGACGTTGTAGACGACGCCGTCGTACGTGCTCTGCGTGATCGTCAGGATGCGCGGCTTCATGTCCGGGTTCTGGCGCATCGCCTCGCGCGCGAACGGGTTCGCCTCGATCTTCCGGCGGATGTTCTCCGGCTTGAATTCGTCGCGCGGGATCGGCCCGATGATGCCGAAGTGGTTGCGCGTCGGCGTGAGGAACACGGGAATCGCGCCCGTCATCGTGATCGCGTGCAGGATCGACTTGTGGCAGTTGCGGTCGACCAGCACGATGTCGCCGGGAGCGACCGTCGCGTGCCAGACGATCTTGTTCGACGTCGACGTGCCGTTGGTCACGAAGAACAGGTGGTCCGCGCTGAAGATGCGCGCCGCATTGCGCTCGGACGCCGCGACCGGGCCCGTGTGATCGAGCAACTGACCGAGTTCGTCGACCGCGTTGCAGACGTCGGCGCGCAGCATGTTCTCGCCGAAGAACTGGTGGAACATCTGGCCGAGCGGGTTCTTCAGGAACGCGACGCCGCCCGAGTGGCCCGGGCAGTGCCACGAGTACGAGCCTTCGTCCGCGTACTTCACCAGTTCCTTGAAGAACGGCGGCGCGAGCGAGTCGAGATAGACCTTCGCCTCGCGGATGATGTGGCGCGCGACGAACTCCGGCGTGTCCTCGAACATGTGGATGAAGCCATGCAGTTCGCGCAGGATGTCGTTCGGCAGATGCCGCGACGTGCGCGTCTCGCCGTACAGGAAGATCGGGATGTCCGCGTTGCGGCGGCGCACTTCGGTGACGAACGCGCGCAGCTCGATGATCGCGGTCGCGAGCTCGGGCAGTTCGCCGTCCGGGCCCGTTTCGCCGAGCATGAGTTCGTCGTCGTCGATCGACAGGATGAAGCACGACGCGCGGCTCGATTGCTGCGCGAACGACGTCAGATCGCCGTAGCTCGTGAGGCCGAGGACTTCGACGCCCTCCTTCTCGATCGCTTCGGCCAACGCCCGGATGCCGGAGCCCGAGATGTTCTCGGAGCGGAAATCTTCGTCGATGATGACGACGGGGAAACGAAACTTCATGGGCGATTCTCCAAAAAGAACGACCGCGGCGCGTCACGCGCAGCGGTCACCCGGAAACTGGTGAGACGTTATGCAACCAGATCAGGTTTTCGGCAGCGTGACACCGCGCTGACCCTGATACTTGCCGCCGCGATCGGCGTACGACACGTCGCACACTTCGTCGCTTTCGAAGAACAGCACCTGCGCGACACCTTCGTTCGCGTAGATCTTCGCGGGCAGCGGCGTGGTATTCGAGAATTCCAGCGTGACGTAGCCTTCCCACTCGGGTTCGAACGGCGTCACGTTGACGATGATCCCGCAGCGCGCGTACGTCGACTTGCCGAGGCAGACGGTCAGCACGGTGCGCGGGATGCGGAAATATTCGACGGTGCGGGCCAGCGCAAACGAGTTCGGCGGGATGATGCACACGTCGCCCTTGAAATCGACAAACGAACCCTCGTCGAAGTTCTTCGGATCGACGATCGTCGAGTTGATGTTCGTGAAGATCTTGAATTCGTCCGCGCAGCGGATGTCGTAGCCGTAGCTCGACGTGCCGTAGCTGACGATCCGGCGGCCGTCCTCGGACGCGCGGACCTGATCGGGCACGAACGGCTCGATCATCTTGTGTTCTTCGGCCATGCGCCGAATCCACTTGTCGGACTTGATGCTCATGCCAGCCTCCGCCGGGCCGTCCCAAGAAGGCTGGCCGTCCCCGCGGGGGACAGCGAACGAAGTGAGCGTTGGGGTCGTTTCATATCGGGGCGCCAGGAAACGCTGCGTGACAGTCAGGAAGGGTCGCTCGCGACGCGGCGACCCGGAAAGGCGCACATTTTACGCGATCATCGGCTCGCGTACGCGGCGGCCGTCAACGGATCACGCCACAGGCGAGCGCGGGTCCCGCGCCATGCTGCGGAAACGCCGGATCGCTCGGGTCGCGGTGGACCAGCGCCGCGCGGTTCAGCGCGGAGCGCACGCCGTCGAGGGCCAGATCGGGCGCGACGATGAAACCGGCCGCGACGCCGTTCGCATCCGCATGGATGTTGCCGAGATCGCCAGCGACGCGCGCGCCCGCGCGCAGCCGGTCGGCGGCCGGCGCGAACACCTGGCCGGCGCTCGAGCCGTCGCCCGCGTTGCAGTCGCCGCGCTCGTGCACCTGCAGCGCGTGATCGCTGTTCGGCGGCAGGCCGGCCAGGTTGTACGTGACCTGGACGCCATCCGGGCGTTCGACGAACGTCACCGCGCCGCGCGCCTGCGAGCCGACGGTCGGCTGCAACTGCGCGTCGGCACGCTTTTCGTGCGACGAGGAAAAAGAGGTACAGCCGGCCAGCAGGCCCAGCGCGGCGGCGGCCAGCAGCGCGCGCCGCGCGCGGCCGGCGCGCACGCCGTGATGTCGTTGGTTCATTCGATCCTCATGCCGGCTGGCGGCCGTTCGACACGGCGGCCATGCCGGGCGGGTAAAGGGACCCGGGAAAAGTCGCCATGATACCGCGCCTCGCGGCGCCGTAAACAGCGTGAGGCCCCGCCCCGCAAGGGTTTTACGTATTTTGAACAACGATCGACGGGAACTTCGACGTCATGTCGCGTGCGCGCTCGGCGATCGCCAGCGCGACCCCGCGCGCGATGTCGCGATAGCGCCGCGCCAGCGCGCCGTCCGGTTCGGCCGCGACCGTCGGCGTGCCGCTGTCGGCGCGCTCGCGGATCGCGATGTCGAGCGGCAGGCTGCCGAGCACGGTCACGCCGTAGTCCTGCGCCATCCGCTCGGCACCGCCCGCGCCGAAGATGTGCTCTTCGTGGCCGCAGTTCGAGCACACGTGGATGCTCATGTTCTCGACGATACCGAGGATCGGAATCCCGACCTTCTCGAACATCTTCAGGCCCTTCTTCGCGTCGAGCAGCGCGATGTCCTGCGGGGTCGTCACGATCACGGCGCCGGTCACCGGCACGCGCTGCGCGAGCGTGAGCTGGATGTCGCCCGTGCCCGGCGGCATGTCGACGATCAGGTAGTCGAGCTCGCGCCAGTTGGTCTGCCGCAGCAGCTGCTCGAGCGCCGACGTCGCCATCGGCCCGCGCCACACCATCGGGTTGTCTTCCTCGATCAGGAAGCCGATCGAGTTCGCCTGCAGCCCGTGGCCGACCAGCGGGTTCATCGACTGGTTGTCGGGCGACTCGGGCCGCTGGCCGTGAATGCCGAGCATGGTCGGCAGCGACGGACCGTAGATGTCGGCGTCGAGAATGCCGACCGACGCGCCTTCCGCGGCGAGCGCGAGCGCGAGGTTGACGGCCGTCGTGCTCTTGCCGACGCCGCCCTTGCCCGACGCGACCGCAACGATGTTCTTCACGTTCGGCAGCAGCTTCACGCCGCGCTGCACCGTGTGCGCGACGATCTCCTGCGACACGGCGACACGTGCGTCGCGCACGCCCGGCACGGCCTTCAGCGCAGCGGCGATGCGCGCGCGCACGTCGTCGTGCTGGCTGCGCGCGGGATAGCCGAGCACCACGTCGACCGCCACGGCGTCGCCGTCGATCGCGACGTTGCGCACGCCCTTGTTCGCCGCGTAAGGACGGCCCGTATTGGGGTCGACGACAGCCGCCAATGCGGCGTCGACTTGTGCCCGGTCAATGCTCATCGAAACTCCGTGAAAACGTTTTTCTCTCGCGCAAACGTCAAGAAATATCAAATAACGCTGCGAAAATCTGGAAAAGTGAAAGAATCTGTTGCACGCCATTGCGCGAACGCGCGCGGCGGAGCAATCTTCGCGTGCGGCATGCTATGGGGCCAAATCGGCCACGAACCGCCTATATTGTAGAGGCTGACGCATCACCCTGTCCGGAACAGCCACGCTGGCGAACAGGGCATGCAGCCGCCTCGGCGGCTGCCGCGGGCACGGGCCTGCCCACCTTTTTCGGGCGTCCGTGCCGGGAGCCGTAACTGTTGTTTGTCGTCGTTGTCGACTCGTTCAACCAAGAGAGGAACTCAAGATGAACATGAAAATCGCGACTCGCCTGTCCGTCTTCGCCTTGGCCGGCGCACTGCTGGCAGGCTGCGCCACGCAGCAAGGCAACAACACGGCCGTCGGGACCGGCACGGGCGCAGCGCTCGGCGCAGGCATCGGCGCGCTGGCCGGCGGCGGCAAGGGCGCGGCGATCGGCGCGGGCGTCGGCGCACTGGTCGGCGGCGTGACGGGTTACAACTGGCAGGCGATCAAGAACAAGCTCGCGCCGTCGGCAGCCAAGACGGGCACGCAGGTGACCGAGCAGCCGGACGGCTCGCTGAAGCTGAACGTGCCGAGCTCGGTGACGTTCGCGACCAACCAGTACGCGATCACGCCGGCCTTCACGCCGCTGCTGAACGACCTGGCGACGACGCTGAACCAGAACCCGCAAGTGACGGCGTCGGTCGTCGGCTACACGGACAGCACGGGTTCGCAGCAGCTGAACCAGACGCTGTCGCAGAACCGTGCGCAGAGCGTCGTCAACGCGCTGGTGCAGCGTGGCGTCGCCGGCGGCCGCCTGGCGGCACAGGGCATGGGCCCGTCGAACCCGATCGCGGACAACGCGACCGAAGCCGGCCGCGCACAAAACCGCCGCGTCGAGATCTACCTGCGCGCAGCCCAGCAGTAAGCATCGTCGCGAGAGGAAACGGGGTCGCGCGCCGGGCGCGCGCCCCCGCCGCACAAGGCTTTCAGCGGGCTCCGTAACAAATCGAAAAAAATTTCGAACTTCTGTCGCGACCCGCGGTCTGTCTTTACGGTACGCGGCTGGCGCTGCCGGCGCGTCACCATTCTCCTCTTGTCGTTGTTGCTCCGGGGCCGAATTCGCCCCGGTTTTTTTTGCCCGGAATTCGCCTGCTGCATCGCAGCAGCGCACCGCCGGGCACGCCGCCGCCGCGGCCCCGCCCCTTCCGGCGCCCGATCCACGGCGCCCGCGCCGGCTGACCTGCCCGCGCCCCTGCTAGAATCGCAGTTTCCGTCGTTTCCGCCGTTCTTCTACAGACCCTATGTCCGCATCCGACCTCACTTCCGTGCAGGCTGCGGCGCCGCAAGGCAGCCGCCAGATCCTCGTTACGTCCGCACTGCCCTATGCCAACGGCCAGATCCACATCGGCCACCTGGTCGAGTACATCCAGACCGACATCTGGGTGCGGACGCTGCGAATGCACGGTCACGAGGTCTACTACATCGGCGCCGACGACACGCACGGCACGCCGGTCATGCTGCGCGCGGAGAAGGAAGGCCTGACGCCGAAGCAGCTGATCGAGCGCGTGTGGACCGAGCACAAGCGCGACTTCGACAGCTTCGGCGTGTCGTTCGACAACTTCTACTCGACCGACTCGGACGAAAACCGCGTGCTGAGCGAGAAGATCTACCTCGCGCTGAAGGAAAACGACCTGATCGCCGAGCGCGAGATCGAACAGGCGTACGACCCGGTCAAGGAAATGTTCCTGCCGGACCGCTTCATCAAGGGCGAATGCCCGAAGTGCCACGCGAAGGACCAGTACGGCGACAACTGCGAAGTGTGCGGTTCGACCTACCTGCCGACCGAACTGCTGAACCCGTACTCGGTCGTGTCCGGTGCGACGCCGGTGCGCAAGACGTCGACGCACTACTTCTTCCGCCTGTCCGATCCGCGCTGCGAGTCGTTCCTGCGCGAATGGGTCAGCGGCCTCGCACAGCCCGAAGCGACCAACAAGATGCGCGAATGGCTCGGCGACGCCGGCGAGGCCAGGCTCGCCGACTGGGACATCTCGCGCGACGCGCCGTACTTCGGCTTCGAGATCCCGGGCGCGCCCGGCAAGTACTTCTACGTGTGGCTCGACGCGCCGGTCGGCTACTACGCGAGCTTCAAGAACCTGTGCGACCGCAACGGCATCGACTTCGATGCGTGGATCCGCCCGGGCACGAAGGCCGAGCAGTACCACTTCATCGGCAAGGACATCCTGTATTTCCACACGCTGTTCTGGCCGGCGATGCTCGAGTTCTCGGGCCATCGCACGCCGACCAACGTGTTCGCGCACGGCTTCCTGACGGTCGACGGCGCGAAGATGTCGAAGTCGCGCGGCACGTTCATCACCGCGCAGAGCTACATCGACACGGGCCTGAACCCGGAATGGCTGCGCTACTACTTCGCCGCGAAGCTGAACGCGACGATGGAAGACATCGACCTGAACCTCGACGATTTCCAGGCGCGCGTGAACAGCGACCTCGTCGGCAAGTACGTGAACATCGCGAGCCGCGCGGCCGGCTTCCTGCTCAAGCGTTTCGACGGCCGCGTGCAGGACAGCGCGATGAACCATCCGCTCGTCGCGACGCTGCGCGACGCGATTCCGGCGATCGCCGCGCACTACGAAGCGCGCGAATACAGCCGCGCGCTGCGCCAGACGATGGAGCTCGCGGACGAAGTGAACGCGTACGTCGACGGCGCGAAGCCGTGGGAACTCGCGAAGGATCCGGCCAACGCGGTCGCGCTGCACGAAACCTGCAGCGTGAGCCTCGAGGCGTTCCGCCTGCTGTCGCTCGCGCTGAAGCCGGTGATGCCGCGCGTGGCCGAAGCCGTCGAGGCCTTCTTCGGGATCGCGCCGCTCACGTGGGCCGACGCCGCGAAGCCGCTGTCGTCCGCGCAGCCGATCAAGGCGTACCAGCACCTGATGACGCGGGTCGATCCGAAGCAGATCGACGCGCTGCTCGCCGCGAACCGCGATTCGCTGCAGGCCGAGGCCGCCGGCGCCGCTGCCGCGGGGGCAACCGCCGCCAACGCCGCGAAGGACGCGAAGGACGCGAAAAACGCCAAGGCGAACGCGAAGGTGGCTGCGGCGAACGGTGAAGACGACGGCCCGATCTCGATCGACGATTTCGCGAAGATCGACCTGCGCATCGCGAAGATCGTCGCATGTCAGGCCGTCGAGGGCTCCGACAAGCTGCTGCAGCTCACGCTCGACGTCGGCGAGGAAAAGACCCGCAACGTGTTCTCGGGCATCAAGTCCGCGTACCAGCCCGAGCAGCTCGTCGGCAAGCTGACGGTGATGGTCGCGAACCTCGCGCCGCGCAAGATGAAGTTCGGGCTGTCCGAAGGGATGGTGCTCGCCGCGTCGGCGGCCGACGAGAAGGCCGAGCCGGGCCTCTACATCCTCGAGCCGCACAGCGGCGCGAAGCCCGGCATGCGCGTGAAGTAAGCCGCACGCGCCGCTGCTTGCACAAGAAGCCCCGCACCACGTGCGGGGCTTTTTCATGGGCGGCAGCGAGCGGCGCCGCGGCCGGTGGTTGCAGGTCGGCGTGACGCTCGCCGCTACGCGGGCAGGCTTCGGCGCGTGCGTACGCGCGAACCGGAGCGCCGGCGCGCGTGGCCGACCGGCCAGGCGCCCGCTTCGTCACCGCTGGCCGAACCAGCGATCGAAACGCCGCGTGTAGTTCAGGTCGACGCCCTGGAACGTGCCGCCATACGCGGACACCGACCAGAAGCGCGTCAGGTTGATCGTCGCCTTGAACGCATTGCTCGCCGATTGCAGCCCTTGCTCGTAACCGAGCACGAAGCGCTCGTTGATCGCCTTCGAGATCTGCACGACCTGCGCATCGGTCAGGCCGACATCGCTGCGGCCGATCGAGAATTCGTCGAGACCGATGCTCTGCGCGACGCGCTTGCCGGTCGCGCTGCCGAGCAGCCCGAGCGCGGCCGTCATCGCGTTCTGCTGGCCGACGTTGTTGCCCTGGTCGGTGCCGTGCCCGAACAGCAGCCACGACAGCTTTTCGTTGTCGGTGACGTTCGGCTCGGACACGAGCTTGACCGTCGGCGACTGGATCGTGCCGGTGACCTGCACGCCGGCCTCGACCTCCTGGTTGCGCCGCATCGCGAGGATGTTCACGCCCGGATTCGACACCGGGCCGTTGAACGTGAAGAAGCCGTTCTCGACCGCGAGCTTGCGGCCGAACGACGTATACGTCGAGCCTTCCGTCACGCGCACGTTGCCGACCGCGCGCAGCGGCACGCCCGGCGCGCTCATCACGGTGATCGTGCCGCGCAGGCCGAGATCCGCGCCGTGCCCCTTGAAGCGGAAGTTGTTGCCGAGCCCGATGTCGATGTTCGCGCGCGGCGCGAGCGACGGCGCCGGCTTGTCCTCGACCTTCTGCGGCTTCGCGACCGCCGTACCGGTCTGCACGTCGCCGCGCACCGTGCCGTCCGGGCGCACGATCACGACGTCGTCGGACAGGTGCGGCGCCGACTCCTCCGGCAGGTCGAACAGCGCGCGGTCGACGACGAACTTGCCGTCGATCGACAGTGCGCCGCGCGGCCCGTCGTTCGCGACGGTCGCCTTGCCCGACAGCGACAGCTTGCGATCCGGCGCCGCGAACAGCTCGAGCTTGTCCGCGACGATGCTCGCGGTCAGGTCGGGCGCCTCGCCGTCGAGACGCACGCGGCCGATCGCGCGCAGCGTTCCGTCGCCGCCGTGGAACTCGACCTGCTGGAATTCGACGAGGTTCTCCGCGAGCTTCACGCGCACGATGCCGTCCTTCAGCTGCACGCCCTGATCGACGAGCGTCGCGGACAGGTCGTCGCCCGTCAGCATCCCCGACACGTTCGGCTTCACCGGCGTGCCCGCGACCGTCAGCTTCAACGCCGCGCGCCCGCCGAGCAGGTAGCTCGGCCCGAACAGGTTGCCGGTCGCCTTCAGCGACGGAATGTCGGCGTCGATGCGGCCCGACAGCGGACCGTCGTCGACGACGCCGAACACGCCGTCGCGCAGCGCGAACGGCACGGTGACGTTCGCGTCGAGCGTGCCGACCCGGTTCGCCTTCGCGAGCGCCACCACGTTGAGCCGGTTGCCGGGTGCAAAGCTCGCGCGCGCGGACAGGTCGGTCAGCCCGAGCGACGCAATACCGCGCCCGGTCTCGATCGTCACGTCGCCGCCGCGCCGCTTCACCTGCACGTAGCCCGTCGCGTTCGCGCCGAGCGAGAAATCCCAGTCGGCATCGAGCACGACGTCGGTGCGCACCGGCGGCCGCTGGCCCGTCAGTTCCTGGCGGATCTCGAGGAAACGGGCGACCGATGCATCGCGCACGGCACCTGCCGAGCGCATCTGGCCGTGGTCGAACACGAACGACTTCAGGTCGATCGCCGCGCCTTCGAGCGTGAGCCGCGTCGCGCCGAGCGTCACGCGGCCGGCGCCGGCCGACACCGCAAGCGGCGCCTGCAGCGCCACCGCCGGCGTGCCGCGGTTCGCGAGGCGCGTGACGGTGCCGTCCCAGCGCGTTCCGTCGCGGCTCTCGACCACGCCGCCGTTCGCCGCGAGCGTCAGGTCGATCACGCGGCCGCCGGCCGTCCCCATCGCCGACGCGTCGAGCGTGTGCTTCGCGCGCGTGCCGTCGAGGTTCGCGCGCAGCGATTTCAGTTGCAGCGAGCCGAGTGCGATGTCGGTCGCGTCGGCCGTGAACACGAGCGCGCCGTGCGCGCCGTCGCGGATGTCGGCGCGACCCTGCGCGGCACCGATCCGGTTCGAGCCGACCACGACGTGCTGGGCCTTGTAGGTGGCCGTCACGTTCGGATGCGCGAAGCTGCCGGTCAGCTCGCCCTGCGCCTGCACCAGCCCCTGCACGCCGAAGCCGAGCCGGTCGAGTTCCGGCGCGTCGACGACGAAGCGCAGCCGGTCGCCCGGCGCGCCGAAACTGCCGCGCAGGTCGACGTGGTTGCCCGCGATCGACAGCGTCGCATTGCTCGGCAGGATCCGCGAGCCGGCGAACTGCACGACGCCCGCGCCGGTCAGCGGCACGCCGTCGTACAGGCTGTCGCCGAGCCTGAAGGTCGCCTTCGTCGACACCTGCGGCGCGAACGCGCCGGATGCCGTCAGCGTGCCCGATACGCGCGTCTCGCCGCGCCTGGCCGGCGCCTTGGCCGCGGCGGCGGTTTTGGTCGCTGTTTTGGTCGCTGTTTTGGCCACTTTTGCCGCCGGCTTGCCGCTACCGGCCTTCGGCGCGCCCATCGCCGCGAGCAGCAGCGGATCGAACGCGGTCAGCGTCGCCTTCGCGTCGTAGCTCGAATGCGCATCGTGACGGAACACGCCGGTCAGGTCGATACGGCCCTTGCCCGCCGTCACGCGTGCATCGGTCAGCACCGTCTGCTGCGGCGTCAGCGCGACCTTCGCACGCGCGCCGAGCGCGAGCTTCGGATCGTTCAGGTCGAAATCGACGGTCGTCACGTCGCCGGCGAGCGTCACGCCGAGCGGCCCGCCCAGGCGCATCGGCCGCAACTCGGCAATGAAGGCGTTCAGGTCGAGATTCGCGACCTTCAGGTCGAAGCGGCCCTTGCCGCCCGTCAGCGTGCCGTTGCCGGTCACGCTGCCGTCGCGGATGAGTTTCAGCGCGAGGCCGTCGATTCGCTGCGCGTGCGCGTCGAGATGGACGGTCGCATGCGCGTCGACGACCGGCAGCAGGTGCTCGCCGAGCGTGCCGGGCTTCGCGTTGACGATCGACACGGGGCCGGTCACCGCGAACCCCTTCGCCGGGGCAGTGCCGGCCGGCGCGGTCACGGGCGCCAGCTCCGCGCGCACCGCGAGATCGGCCGCTGGCGCGCCCGGCGCGATCGCCTGCGGGTTCACGTGATCGAACGCGAGCGACGCGCGCGTGAGCGGCACCGCGCCGAACGGCGCAGCCTCGACGTGCGCGCGGCCGTTCAGTTTCATCCCGCTCGCGGTGACGTCGGCGACGAGCGCTTCGAGCGAACCCGATACGTTCGCGCTCGCGTTGACCGCTTCGTTGGCCACCTTGCCCACGTAGGTCGCGTTGCCCGTCAGCGCGAACGGCTTCGCGCCGTCGAGCTTAGCGCGCGCGGTCAGCGCGCCGTACGGCGTGTCGACGCCATCGAGCGCGAGTTCATGGTGACGGCCGTCGCTGCGGCCGTTCAGCGCGAGATGGTCGAGCTGCGTCGTCGAGCCGCCTTCGTGGATCGCCAGGTGGTCGACACGCAGGTCGTCAATCCGCAACTGCAGCGGCAGGCTCAGGTCCTGCGGCGTCGCGGCCGGCTTCGACGGCCCCGGCACGATCCGCACGTCGACCGTGCCCGCGCGCAGGTAAGCGACCGACAGCCGCCACGGCGCGCGGGTCAGCACCCAGCGGCCCTCGAGCCGGTCGATCCGCACTTCGGTGCTCGTGCCGCCGGGGCTCGTCCATGCGAAGCCGCGCAGCCGCACGCCGGTCGCGAGCGCGCCGCCGTCCAGCGTGCCCGCCAGCCGGCCGCCCAGTACGCGCACGGCCGTCTGCCACGCGAGCCGCGTGCCGCGCTCGGTCGTCGCCGCGGCCAGCACGAGCCCGGCCGCCAGCACGACGAGCAGCACGGCCGTCACGAGCGTCCACGCGACGATCCGGCCCGCACGCACACGCCGCGGCCCGCGCGGCGGCGCACCGGGCGCGCGCTCGGGCGAGTCCGGATCGTTCGGCGGCGGCGTGTCGTTCGGGTCCTTCGTCATGCGGTTCGTCGTGGCTCGTGCAACAAGGTCAGAAGGCGATGCCGAGCGTCAGGTACGGGCGCACGCTGTGGTTGCGCAGTCCGTACGCGACGTCGACGTTGATCGGGCCGACGGGGCTGCGCCAGCGCGCGCCGATGCCGACGCCCGGATAGAACACGCGCTCGCCCCACGCATCGGTCGCGGTGCCGATGTCGAAGAAGGTCGCGGCGCCCCAGTCGCGGTTGAACCAGTGCTGGTATTCGGCGGTGCCCGTCATCAGGTACTTGGTCGGCAGCACGGAGCCGGCGACGCTGTTGCCGATGCTCTGGTAACCGTAGCCGCGCACCGAGTTCGAGCCGCCCGCGCGGAACAGCAGCGATGCCGGCACGCCGGTCGAGCTGCCGCTCGTGAACACGCCGCCGAGTTCCGCGCGGAACACGAACAGGTCGCGCTTGCCGATCGGCACGTACTGCTGGCCGCGCGCGTAACCGCGGATGAAGGTCTGGTCGGTCAACACGCCCTTGATCGCGAAGCCGGCCTCCGCGTGGATCAGGTTGCCCGAGCGCGGGAACAGCGGATCGTCGACGTTGCGGCGCGTCCATGCCCACTGCGGCACCAGCGCGCGGCTCGTGGTCGGGCCGGCGCCGTTCTGGTCGAGCCGGTCCTGGTAGAACATCAGCGAGTACGCGTAGTCGATAAACTGGCCGGTGCGCGTGCGCTGCACGCCGACCCGCGCGCTGTAGATGCGCGTGTCCGACACGTTGGTGTTCGTGTACGACGCGAGCACGCTGTTGGTCCACCCTTTCGCGCCGGGCGGCATCGCCAGCTGGACCTGGCCGTACTGCTGGATCTGGTCGAGCCGGCCCGACACGGTGAACGGCCACGCGGCGCCGAACGTGTCGAGATACGTGTAGGAGCCCTGCACGTGCGGGCCCGTATCGGTCGCGTAGCCGACGCCGCCGCGAATGTTGTTGTACGGGAACTCGCTGACCTTCACGTGCACGGGCGTACGCTCGGGCTTCGACGTATCGTCGCCGACGTCGATCGCGACGCTCGCGTAGTACGGCGTGTTCTGCAGTTGCCGCTGCAGCTCGGTGATCCGCTGCACGTCGTAGATCTCGCCTTCCGACAGCGGATTGACGTTCGTGACGATCTTCTCCGGGTAGCGGCGCACGCCATCGACATCGACCTTGCCGATCGTGAATGTCGGGCCGCTGTCGAACGTGACGGCCAGCGTCGCGCGCTGCGTGCGCGGGTCGATGCGCGCCTCCGACGACGCGATCTTCGCGCCCAGGTAGCGGCGCGCCTGCAATTGCCTGAGCGCCGCGCCCTTCGCGACGTCCCAGTCCGATTGCGTGAACGGGTCGCCCGGCTTCAGCGAAAACGCGAAGCGGGTCGCGGCCTCCTGCTTCGGATCCTCGGTGCCGACGGGGCCCTTGAACGTCAGGTCGACCGTCGACACGACGGTCTGCGGCCCCGGATCGACGGCGACGCGCACGTCACGCTTGCCGTCGCGCGTGCGCACGTCGGTGCGCACGACCGGCGAAAAATAGCCGGCCGTCGCGGTCAGGTCGCGCACCTGCTGCGGTGTCGCGGTCACGAGGAAGTCGAACTGGTCGTCGCTGATGTCGTCGCGCTTCGCGAAGCGCGCGATGTCGAGATGGGTCTTGAGTAGCTTGCGGATCGAGCGCGGCGCGTCGATGTCGACGTCGTACTTCGCGTAGGCCGGCAGCACGACGAACGCGGCGAGACAGCCGACGAGGGCTGCCCGGGCCGCCGCACCGGCGCCGCGCCGTGCGCGACGACCGGGGTGTCGGGCCGCGCGCGGGCTCGTCTCATACGTCGTGTGTGCTTGCTGGTTCGCGTGACCCGCCAAATATGACCTCACCCTCGGTTGTCGTGATTCCGTGGAAAACCCTGTATTTGACCACAAGGCGGCGGCCGTGCCCGCGCGGGCCCCGCTTTGACGCTTGCGCGCAACGACGCGCGCACGGGCGCGGCCGGCCGCGCCGCGGGCACCGGCCAGCGGATTCGACGCGCGATTGCCGCCGGCTGTTCCCCGCGATGCGGTAAAATCCCGCCATCGCGAATCCGGCGCATCGTGCGCCGCCCGAAACGGAAAGCCAAGCCATGCCGTACCAGTCCGACGTCACGCAATTCCTGAACCAGCTCAAGCAACAGAAGCCGACGCTCGAAGAAGAGCAGCGCAAGGGCCGCTCCCTGCTGTGGGACAAGCAGCCGATCGACCTCGACGAGCGTGCCGAGCAGCAGGAATCGCGCGTGAAGCAAACGTCCTACGTCTACTACCAGAACTTCTGACGACGTGAGCGCCGCCGACGAGGCCAGCGCCGCCCGGCAGGACGACGCGATCGCCGCGCCCGCGGGCGCCGATTCGACGCCCGACACGGTCGACGGTGTCGCGGCGTTCGCACGCCTGTACGGCGAGCCGCTCTTCAAGCTGCCGCAGGACCTCTACATCCCGCCCGATGCGCTCGAGGTGTTCCTCGAGACGTTCGAAGGCCCGCTCGACCTGCTGCTGTACCTGATCCGCAAGCAGAACTTCAACGTGCTCGACATCCCGATGGCGCAGGTCACCGCGCAATATCTGGGTTACGTCGACCAGATCCGCACGTCGAACCTCGAGCTGGCCGCCGAATACCTGCTGATGGCCGCGATGCTGATCGAGATCAAGTCGCGGATGCTGTTGCCGGTCAAGAAGGCCGACACGGGCGAGGAAGCCGAGGATCCGCGCGCGGAACTCGTGCGCCGCCTGCTCGAATACGAGCAGATGAAGCTCGCCGCGCAACGTCTCGACCAGTTGCCGCAGCTCGGCCGCGACTTCCTGCGCGCCGAGGTCTACATCGAGCAGAGCATCACGCCGCGCTTTCCCGACGTGAACTCGGACGACCTGCGCGCCGCGTGGGCCGACGTGCTCAAGCGCGCGAAGCTCGTCCAGCACCACAAGATCTCCCGCGAGGAGCTGTCGGTGCGCGAACACATGAGCCTGATCCTGCGCAAGCTGCAGAACGCACGCTTCATGGAGTTCGCCGACCTGTTCGACACGTCGCGCGGCGTGCCGGTCGTGGTCGTGAACTTCATCGCGATGCTCGAACTCGCGCGCGAATCGCTCGTCGAGATCACGCAGCCCGAACCGTTCGCGCCGATCTACGTGCGCCTCGCCTACCTGCCCGCGTAAGGCGCCCGCCGCCCCCGCCTCACCCCGCACACCGAAACACGCCGCATCCCGCCGCCGGGCCCGCCCGCGCGGGCTGCCTGCGGCGCGCCCGCGTAAAAAGTGAACGATCGTACTTTTTTCGATGCGTCCGGCGGCCAAATCCTCTACAATCCGCCGACGCCCGATGCGCCGCCCGCGCGCCGGCGTTCTCCGCTTCGACCCCGACGCCGCTGTTGCGGCGCCAACGCGCGCCTGCGCGAGGAACCCGCTACCCGATCATGAAAGTCATCAGCTCGATCCAGGAACTGCGCGACCAGTTGCGCGGACAGAACCGCACGGCGTTCGTGCCGACGATGGGCAACCTGCACGAAGGTCACCTGTCGCTGATGCGCCTCGCGCGCCAGCACGGCGACCCGGTCGTGGCGAGCATCTTCGTCAACCGGCTGCAGTTCGGCCCGAACGAGGATTTCGACAAATATCCGCGCACGCTGCAGGACGATATCGAGAAGCTGCAGAAGGAAAACGTCTACGTGCTGTTCGCGCCGACCGAGCGCGACATGTATCCGGAGCCGCAGGAGTACCGCGTGCTGCCGCCCGACGACCTCGGCGGGATTCTCGAGGGCGAGTTCCGCCCCGGCTTCTTCGCCGGCGTGTGCACGGTCGTCACCAAGCTGATGTCCTGCGTGCAGCCGCGCGTCGCCGTGTTCGGCAAGAAGGATTACCAGCAGCTGATGATCGTGCGCCGCATGTGCCAGCAGCTCGCGCTGCCGGTCGAGATCATCGCGGCCGAGACCGTGCGTGACGAGGACGGCCTCGCGCTGTCGTCGCGCAACCGCTACCTGACGACCGACGAGCGCAAGGAAGCGCCCGAGCTCGCGAAGACGCTGCAACGCGTGCGCGACAGCGTGCTCGGCGGCGAGCGCGACCTCGGCACGCTCGAGCAGCACGCGCGCACGCATCTGGCCGAGCGCGGCTGGGCGCCCGACTACATCGCGATCCGCCGCCGCGCGAACCTGATCGCGCCGAGCGCCGCCGAGCTCGAAGCCGGCGAGCCGCTCGTCGTGCTCGCGGCCGCGAAGCTCGGCGCGACGCGCCTGATCGACAACCTGGAAATCTGACGGGCCGCCCGCCCTCGCCTCACACGCATCACGGAGATACCATGCAGCGCCACATGCTCAAATCGAAGATCCACCGCGCGGCCGTCACGCACTGCGAGCTGCATTACGAAGGCTCGTGCGCGATCGACGAAGACCTGCTCGAAGCGGCGGGCCTGATCGAAAACGAACGGATCGACATCTGGAACATCAACAACGGCGAGCGCTTCTCGACCTACGCGATCAAGGGCGAACGCGGCAGCGGGATGATCTCGCTGAACGGCTCGGCCGCGCGCCGCGCGCAACTCGGCGACCTCGTGATCATCGCGGCGTTCGCGATGGTCGACGAAGCCGAGCTGCAGGCCGGCTGGAAGCCGAAGCTCGTGTTCATCGACGAAGGCAACAAGATCAAGGGCCACCGCGACCACGTGCCGACGCAGAACTGGACCTGATTCACGCGGCCGGCCGGCGTATCGCGGCGCGCCGGATCGCTGCCGCGGCGCCCCGCGCGCCTGGGCGGCCGAAGCCGCGCAGCCGCATACGTACGAAGGGCCTGATCCGGCACGCTGCCGCATCAGGCCCTTCTTCATTGGAGCGGGAACCGACCGAATTCGACCGGCTGCGCCGCGCGGGTTCGCCTCGCGCGCTCAGGACGCCTTCGCGACCTTCTCCGCTTTCGGCGCGCGGCGCTCGGCCCATTCGACGATCGGCCGCCACTGCTCGAGGTCCTTCTCGACGCGGCTCTTCGCGACGTCCCACAGCGTCAGGCCGTGCGCGGCGATCTGCACGTAGTTCTGCGTGTCGCGCACGTAGCCGAGCACCGGCAGCCCGAGGCCTTCGACGAAACGGTGCAGCTGGTCGGACGAGCGCGTGCGCGCGTCGACCCGCATCCCGACGATCCCGACCTCGACGCTGCCCTTGCGCACGGCCTTCTCGCCGGCGAGGCGCTCCAGAAACTGCTGGGTCGCGAGAATATCGAACATCGACGGCTGCAGCGGCACGATCACCTTGTCGGCGAGCTGCAGCGCGACGTTGAGCCGGTTGCCGTGCAGCCCGGCCGGCGTGTCGATCACCGCATATTCGAGGCCGCGCGGCGGCTTCGACGGCGCATCCGGGTCGAGCTCCCACGCCTCGATCGGCGGCAGGCCGGCCGGCCGCAGGTCGAGCCACGCATGCGCGGACTGCTGCCGGTCCAGATCGGCGAGCGCGACCCATGCGCCCTGCGCCGCGAAATAGCCGGCAAGATTGGTGGACAGCGTGCTCTTCCCCACGCCGCCCTTCGGATTCGCCACCACGATGACCGTCATGAATTCCCCCGAAAAAGCCGTGCGGCGCCTGCCGCCCTGGCAGGCGCCGCTCGATTGCGGATACAGGGAGCGATGATATCGGCAAACGGGGTGTCACCGGAACGGGTTGCGCCGAAGCCCGCCCCGTTTATGCGGTCCGCGTCGCGGCGCGCGGTGCGCCGAGCGCGAACGCACCGCCGCCCAGCAGCGCCTGCACGGCCAGCGTGACGGCCCAGAACGCCGGGTATTCCCAGCCGCCGTTCGGCGACGCGAAGCTCCAGCCGTTCGGCAGATGCGCGGACACCGCGCCGAGCATGAACGGCAGCAGCACGAGTGCGGCGATCCGCACGCGGAAGCCCGCGAGCAGCGCGAGGCCGCCGGCCAGTTCGACGACGGTGGTGACATACGCGAGCCAGCCCGGCAGGCCGATCGACGCGAAAAACTGCGCGGTGCCGGGCAGCGTGAAGACGAACACCTTCTGCGCGACGTGCGCGAGGTACAGCACGCCGAGTGCGACACGCAGCAGCGTCGCGCCGAGATCGTTCAGGCGATTGGGGTTCATGGCGAATTCCTTCGTGAGTGGATGGGAATGGATCGCACTCTATTCGAATCGTTTCGACCAATAAACATGCATTTCGGCTTTAACTGATTCCTGAATGGAACGAATCGGATCATGAAAAAGGGCATGATCGATCATGCCCCGATGCCAGCACCCCGCTGCGAACCTCAGCCGCCGCTCTTGCCCTGGGCGGCGTCGCCCGAACCGGCCGGCCCGCCGCCCGGTGCATACGAATCGCACGCGTGCGCAAGCGCCGACGCGCCCAGCAGCACCGCGAGCAGCACACTCAACCACCATCGACCCTTCATCGTCGCGCTCCTTCGGGCGGACCTCCGCCCATCTGAGTTGTACGCGATCCGCCGCAAAATGCCAGGCCGGCACGCCATGCGTCAGCGGAACTCGGCGTACAGCGCGCGCAGGTCGAGATGCTCGGCGAACGAATCGGCCAGCCGCTCCAGCGACGCCTCGCGCAGCGCCGGATAGTCGATGCGTTCCGCGCCGTCGAGCCCCGCCCATGCGAGCAGTGCCGCGCACGCGTCGGGCGCGTCGAACAGCCCGTGCACGTAGGTCGCGAGGATCTGCCCGTCGGCCGACCGTGCGCCGTCCGGGCGCACGCCGCCCGGTGCGTCGCCCGCCGCCAGTTCCAGCGCGGGCGCCGCGAGCGCGGGCCCGCGCGTGTCGCCCATGTGGATCTCGTAGCCGTGAACCACGGCCGCGCCCGGCAGCGCGAGATGCCCGGTCACGTTCTTCAGCGTCTTGTCCGGCTGCAGCGTCGTGTCGAAATCGAGCAACCCGAGCCCAGCCACGCTGCCGGGCACGCCTTCCAGGCCGAGCGGATCGTCCAGCGTGCGGCCGAGCATCTGCATCCCGCCGCAGATGCCGATCACCTTGCCGCCATAGCGCAGGTGCCGGCGGATCACCGCGTCCCAGCCCGTGTCGCGCAGCCACGCGAGATCGCGCTGCACGCTCTTCGAGCCGGGCAGGATCAGCAGGTCGGCGTCCGGCACCGGGCCGCTCTTCCAGTACGTGAACTCGACCTGCGGATGCGCACGCAGCGGGTCGAAATCGGTATGGTTGCTGATCCGCGGCAAGGCGGGCACCACCACGCGCAGCACGCCGGCATCGCCGCGCGCGGCGGCGCTGCGCGCCTGCGACGGCAGCATGTCCTCGGCATCGAGCATCAGCCCGTGCAGGTACGGCAGCACGCCGAATACCGGCTTGCCCGTCTGCGCGCGCAGCCAGTCGAGGCCCGGTTCGAGCAGCCT
Organism: Burkholderia sp. Bp9090; assembly: GCF_003857985.1. NCBI lineage: Bacteria > Pseudomonadati > Pseudomonadota > Betaproteobacteria > Burkholderiales > Burkholderiaceae > Burkholderia > Burkholderia sp. Bp9090. Next base: position 45,042 of record NZ_QTPV01000045.1, on the reverse strand, counting down.
GATGTCGCCGCGAAAGCGGTTGATGACGAAGCCGCGCACGCGCGCGCGCTCGCTGTCCGACAGGCACGCGAGCGTGCCGACCAGGTGCGCGAACACGCCGCCGCGGTCGATGTCGGCCACCAGCACGACCGGGCAGTCGACACGCTCGGCGAAGCCCATGTTCGCGATGTCGCCTTCGCGCAGGTTGATTTCGGCCGGGCTGCCCGCGCCTTCGACGAGCACCGTGTCGTAGCCGGCGCGCAGCCGCGCGTACGACTCGAGCACCGCGTCGAACGCGACCGGCTTGTAGTCGTGGTAAGCACGCGCGTCGAGGTTCATGCGCGCCTTGCCGTGAATGATCACCTGCGCGCCGCGGTCGCTGGTCGGCTTCAGCAGCACCGGATTGAAATCCGTATGCGGCGCGACGCCGGCGGCCAGCGCCTGCAGCGCCTGCGCGCGGCCGATCTCGCCGCCGTCGGCCGTCACCGCGCTGTTCAGTGCCATGTTCTGCGGCTTGAACGGCGCGACCCGCGCGCCCGCACGGCGCGCGAGGCGGCACAGGCCCGCGACGAGCGTGCTCTTGCCCGCGTCGGACGTCGTGCCCTGGATCATCAACGTGCCGTGCGGCTGCGGTTCGGGTGCGTTCATCGTGTGCAAAGTCGTGGCGAAGCAAACGCGCATTATCGCCCGCGTGCGGCCGCCCGCGCCGTTACAATCACGCGATGATTCCGCACGACCTCACCTTCGTCCTCGGCGGCGCGCGCTCGGGCAAGAGCGCGCACGCCGAGCGGCTCGCCGCCGACAGCGGCCGCCCCGTCACCTACATCGCGACCGCGGCCGCGACGGCCGCCGACGCCGAATTCGAACGGCGCATCGCGCATCACCGCGCGCGCCGGCCGGCCGACTGGGGTTTCGCCGACGCGCCCGTCGACCTCGCCGGCACGCTCGCGCGGCTCGACGATCCGCACGCGTGCCTGCTCGTCGACTGCCTGACGCTGTGGCTCACGAACCTGCTGTGCCCGCTCGACGGCGAACCGCTCGACGATGCGCAGTACGCGGCGCAGGTCGGGCGGCTCGAGCACACATTGCACGGCGCGCGTGCGAAGGTGATCGTCGTCAGCAACGAAATCGGGCTCGGCGTCGTGCCGCTCGGGTCGGTCACGCGCCGCTACGTCGACGAACTCGGGCGCCTGAACCAGCGCGTCGCCGCGCTCGCGACGCGCGTGACGCTGCTGGTCGCCGGGCTGCCGCTCGAACTCAAGGCCGGAGCGCCGTCATGCTGATGCTGTCGCTGCCGCTCGTCGCGATGCTCGCGGTCGCGGCCGCGATCGTCGATCGTGTGATCGGCGAACCGGCCGGCTGGCATCCGCTCGTCGCGTTCGGCCGGCTTGCCGCGCGCATCGAAGGCGCGCTGAACACGGGCCGGCGCGGCCGCGTGGTCGGCGTCGCCGCATGGGTCGCGGCCGTGGTGCCGCCGGTGGCCGTCGCCGCGTGGCTCGCGGCCGTGCTGCCCTGGCCGCTCGCGGCCGCGCTGCACGTCGCGCTGCTGTGGTTCGCGCTCGGCGCGAAGAGCCTCGCCGACCATGTCGCGCCGATCGCCGCTGCGCTGCTGCGGCACGATCTCGATGCCGCACGCGCGCTGACCGCACGGATCGTGTCGCGCGACACGAGCGCAGCCGACGAAGGCGCGCTGTCGCGCGCGGCCGTCGAATCGGCCCTCGAGAACGGCAACGACGCGATCTTCGGCGCGCTCTTCTGGTTCGTCGTCGCCGGCGGCCCCGGCGCGCTGCTGTTCCGGCTCGCGAACACGCTCGACGCGATGTGGGGCTATCGCACGCCGCGCTTCCTGACCTTCGGCTGGGCCGCCGCGCGACTCGACGACGCGCTCAACTGGATTCCCGCACGCCTCACCGCCGCGAGCTACGCGCTGCTCGGCGACACGGCCGCCGCGTGGCGCTGCTGGCGCACGCAGGCGCGCCACTGGGACAGCCCGAACGCGGGCCCCGTGATGGCCGCGGGCGCCGGCAGCCTGAACGTGCAGCTCGGCGGCCCGGCCGTCTATCACGGCGAAATCGAAGACCGTCCCGCGCTCGGCACCGGCGCACCGGCGACGGCCGCGCACGTCGTCGCCGCGCTGTCGCTCGTCACGCGCACGCTCGCGCTGTGGCTCGCACTGCTCGTCGCGAGCGGCGCACTCATCCTCGCAACCCATCATGTCTGACGCACGCATCCCGCACGGCGGCAACCTGCACGAAGCCGCGCGCCGCCACGGCATTCCGTATGACGCCTGGCTCGACCTGTCGACCGGCATCAATCCGGTCGGCTATCCGGTGCCGCCGGTCCCGGCCGACGCATGGCGCCGGCTGCCCGACGACGGCGACACGCTCGCCGCATGCGCGGCCCGCTACTACGGCGCACCCGATGCCGCGCACGTGCTGCCGGTCGCCGGCAGCCAGGCCGCGATCCGCGCGTTGCCCGCGCTGCTGCCGGCCGGCGACGCCGGCGTCGCGCCGCTCGCGTACGGCGAATACGCGCCTGCCTTCGCGCGCCACGGCCATCGTGTCGTCCCGCTCGACATCGCCTCGGACGCGTTGCCGGCGACGCTGCGTCACGTCATCGTCGGGAATCCGAACAATCCGACTGCCGAGTTCGTTCCGACCGAACGGCTGCTCGGCTGGCATGCGCAACTGTCGGCACGCGGCGGCACGCTGATCGTCGACGAGGCCTTCGCGGATACGGGCACCACGCCATCGCTCGCGCAGTACACCGATCGTCCGGGCCTCGTCGTGCTGCGCTCGGTCGGCAAGTTCTTCGGGCTCGCCGGCATTCGCGCGGGCTTCGTGCTCGCGCGTCCCGAGCTGATCGCCGCGCTGCGCGACATGCTCGGCGCGTGGACCGTCAGCGGCCCCGCGCGTCACGCGGTCGCCGCCGCGTTCGCCGACCGCGCATGGCAGGCCGCCGCGCGCGAGCGGCTCGCGGCCGACGGCGCACGCCTCGCCGCGCTGCTGCGCGCACACGGCTTCGCGGTGCACGCGACGCCGCTGTTCAGCTGGACAGACGACCCGCGCGCCGCCGCGCTGCATACGGCACTCGCCACGCACGGAATCTGGACGCGGCACTTCGCGCAACCGTCGAGCGTGCGCGTCGGCCTGCCGGGCAACGAAGCCGAATGGCTGCGCGTCGCCGACGCGCTCGCGCAGTGCGTGCCGACGCTGCAACGGGCATCCGCATGAACGCCCGCCCGTTGCGCCGGTTGCCGGCGCTCGCGATGCTGGTCGCGCTCGCGCCCTTCGCTCACGCCGACATCACGACCCGCGACGATGCAGGCAATGCCGTCACGCTGCCCGCACCGGCGCAACGCGTGATCAGCCTCGCGCCGCATGCGACCGAACTGGTCTATGCGGCCGGCGGCGGCACGAAGCTGGTCGGCACGGTCACGTACAGCGACTACCCGCCCGCCGCGCAGGCCGTGCCGCGCGTCGGCGACAACAAGGCGCTCGACCTCGAGCGGATCGCCGCACTGAAGCCCGACCTGATCGTCGTCTGGCGGCACGGCAATGCCGAGCGGCAGACCGATGCGCTGCGTGCGCTGCACATTCCGCTGTTCTTCAGCGAACCGAAGCATCTCGACGACGTCGCGACGTCGCTGCGCCGTCTCGGCACGCTGCTCGGCACGGAACCGGTCGCCGACGCGGCCGCGGCATCGTTTTCGCGCGACATCGCGGCGCTGCGCGCGCGTTACGCGGCGCGCCCGCCCGTCACGATGTTCTTCCAGGTATGGGACCGGCCGCTGACGACGCTCAACGGCGCGCATCTGTTCAACGACGTCGTCACGCTGTGCGGCGGCCGTAACGTGTTCGCGGCGCTGAAGCCGCTCGCGCCGACCGTCACCGACGAGGCCGTGCTTGCGGCGAATCCGGAAGCGATCGTGACGACGAGCGCCGGCGCGACACGCTCGGACGCGCCGCTGCCGAGCCTCGCGCGCTGGCGTGCATGGCCCGCGCTGACGGCCGTGGCGCGCAACAACCTGTTCGCGATCGACGGCGATCTGCTGACGCGGCCGTCGCCGCGGATCGCGCAAGGCGCGGCCGCGCTGTGCGAGGATCTCGACGCGGCGCGGGCGCGGCGGCCGGCGCGCTGATTTCGGGCCTTGATGCGCTCGCCCGCGTCAGACGAGCACGCGACTGCCTACGCGTCCCAGTGGACGACTTCCCACATGCGGGCGGCATCCCCCATCCGACGCTGATTTCGGGCCCTGATGCCCTTGCGCGCGTCAGACGAGCACGCAACTGCCTACGCGTCCCAGTGGACGACTTCCCACGTGCGGGCGGCATCCTCCATCCGCAACCAGACGACGCCGCTCGTCGGCACTGATCGTGACAGCAGCGTATCGAGCGGCACGCGCAGCGCATGCGATGCGAAGGCGCGAATCACGCCCGCGTGCGTGATCGCCCATTGCGGCGCGTCGGCCTGTGCGACCTCGCCGGCCACGCGCGCCACGCGCTCGACGAACTGCGCGACACTCTCGCCGCCATGCGCGCACGCATGCATCAGGTCAGCCGCCCATGCATCGAGTGCGGCGCGGTCGATGTTGTCCCAGCGCTGCAGTTCCCACGCGCCGAAGTCCATTTCCTGCCAGCCCGCGTCGCGCCGCAGCGGCACGTCGAACGCGTGCGCAAGCCGCTCGGCGACCGACGCGCAACGCGTGAGCGGACTCGTCCAGACCTGCGCGGGCAACGGCGCCCCGAGCGCCGCCAGACGCTCGCGCATGGTCCGCGCCCCCGCCTCGGCCGGTGCGGCGAGCGGCACGTCGCTGCGTCCGTAGCACACGCCCTGCTCGACAGCGACGGCCGGATGGCGAATCAGGACGAGATCCATCCGAGCACCACGAGATAGATCGCCAGCTCGCTCAACTGCTGCGCGAAGCCGAGGCAGTCGCCCGTATAACCGCCGATCCGCTTCACGAAATAGCGGGCCGCCCATGCGCGCACGAGCACGAGCGCGACGACGGCCGCGACGCCCGCGCGCCAGTCCGGCCAGAACAGCCACGGCAACCCGAATGCGGCCACGACGCAGGCCGCGCGCGCGCCCATGCGCCGTGCGACCGGTTTTGCCTTGCCTTCCGGCCGGACGTAGTCGAGCGACATCAGCAGGCTCACGGCCGCCGCGCGGCTCGCCGCATGCGCGGCGATCATCGTCCACGCGGCGCGCAGCGGCGGCATGGCCGCGAGCGCCTGCCACTTCAGGCCGAGCGCGATCACGAGCGCGGCCGCGCCGAACGTGCCGATGCGCGAATCGTGCATGATCCGCAGCACGTCGTCGCGCGCGTAGCCACCGCCGAACGCATCGCAGCTGTCGGCCAGGCCATCCTCGTGGAATGCGCCGGTCGCGAGCAGCGTCGCGGCCATCGACAGCCCGACCGCGATCGACGCCGGCAGCACGCGCAGCGCCGCGAGATAGACGAGCGCGCCCCATGCGCCGACGCACGCACCGACCAGCGGGAAGTAGCGTGCGGCCTGATCGAGATCGCCGGCCGCGTAGCCGATCGCGCGGGGCACCGGCACGCGCGTGAAATAGCCGAGCGCGACGAAGAAGTAGCGCAGTTCGGCGCGTACGCCCTGCGCGCGTTCAGGCGTCACGATTGTCGACGCCCGCGGATTCGAAGCTCGCCATCTCGGTGAGGAACGCGGCCGCCGCGCGCACCAGCGGCAGCGCGAGCGCGGCGCCCGTGCCCTCGCCGAGCCGCAGGTCGAGCGCGAGCAGCGGCTTCGCGCCGAAATGCTCGAGCATGCGCCGGTGCCCGGCCTCGTGCGACGCATGCGAGAACACGCAGTAGTCGCGCACTCCGGGCGCGATGCGCTCGGCGACGAGCAAGGCGGCCGTCGCGATGAAGCCGTCGACGAGGATCGTCATCCGCTCGCTCGCGGCCGCGAGATACGCGCCCGTCATCATCGCGATCTCGAAGCCGCCGAACGTCGCGAGCACGTCGAGCGGCGCGATCGCATGCGAATGCCGGACGAGCGCGCGGCCGAGCACCGCGCGCTTGTGCGCGAGCCCCTGGTCGTCGAGACCCGTGCCGCGCCCGACGCACGCGTCGATCGGCACGTCGAGCAGACGGCTCATCAGGCACGCGGCCGACGACGTGTTCGCGATCCCCATTTCCCCGAAGCCGATCACGTTCGTGCCGAGCGACGCGTGCACGCGCACGCGCGCGGCACCCGCGGCGAGCGCCGTTTTCGCCTCGTCGTGCGTCATCGCGGGTTCGACCGCGAAATTGCGCGTGCCGCGCGCGACCGGCAGCGACACGAGCCGGTCGGACACCGGCAGCGGCGACGCGACGCCCGCATCGACGATCTCGAGCACGCTCTGCGCGACGCCCGAGAACGCATTGATCGCCGCGCCGCCGGCCAGGAAGTTCGCGACCATCTGCGCGGTGACCGACTGCGGATACGGGCTCACGCCCTCGGCCGCGATCCCGTGGTCGCCGGCGAACACGATCGTCACGGGACGCTGCACGTGCGGCCGCTCGGTGCGCTGGATCAGGCCGATCTGCAGCGCGAGCGCCTCGAGCTGGCCGAGGCTGCCGGGCGGCTTGGTCTTGTGATCGATCACATGCTGCAGACGCTTGCGCAGCGTGTCGTCGAGCGGCGCGATCGCGGGCGGGAAGTCGGTCGGGTTCGTCATCGGAAGGTTGCCTCGTTGGTGCGGCCGCTGCCGCGCATCGAAAGAAGGAAGTTCATCGTCGCTCGGGCCACGCGGGCAGCAGCGCATCGCGACCGTTCTCGCGGATCAGCACGAGCGGATAGCCGAACGCGTCGCTCGCGCGCGCCGGCGTCAGCACGTCGAGCACGGGGCCCGCCCACGCATGGCCGCGGCCGTCGAGCAACAGCGCGTGCGTCGCGAAACGCCGCGCAAGATTCAGGTCGTGACACGAGAACAGCACCGTGCGCGGGCCCGCGTCGAGCCACACGCTCAGCGCGGTCAGGCCGTCGATCTGATGATGCAGGTCGAGATGCGCGAGCGGCTCGTCGAGCAGCATCAGCGGCGCGTCCTGGCACAGCGTCGCGGCCAGCGCGACACGCTGCCGCTCGCCGCCCGACAGCGACAGCACGTCGCGCGACGCGAGCGCGCTCAGCCCGAACGTCGCGAGCGCGTCGCGCGCGGCCGCGCGGTCTGCCTCGCGCTCCCAGCCCCAGCCACCGAGATACGGAAAGCGGTTGAGCAGCACAGTGTCGAATACCGTCGCGCTGAAAGCGTCGTGCAGTTGCTGCGGCATCAGCGCGCGGCGCCGTGCGAGCTGTTCGGGCGGCCAGGCGGCGAGCGGCCGGCCGTCGATCTCGACCTGCCCGCCGGCCGGCCGCTGCAGGCCCGCGAGCGTCGCGAGCAGCGTCGTCTTGCCGGCGCCGTTCGGCCCCGCGACGCACCAGATCTCGCCGGGCCGGAACACCTGCGTGAAGCCGTCGAGCAGGGTCCGTGCGCCGGCCCTCAGCGTGAGGTCGAGCGCCGCATAGGTCACGTCGCCGGCGGTGTGCGGTGCGGCATGCGTCATCGCATCGGTCTCCTCAGCAACATCCACAGGAACACCGGCACACCGATCAACGCGGTCATCACGCCGACCGGCAATTGCGCGGGCGCGATGGCGGTGCGCGCGAGCAGGTCGGCCGCCATCACGCCGCCGCCGCCCGCGAGCATCGCGGCGGGCAGCAGCATGCGCTGGTCGTTGCCGAATGCGAGCCGCAGCGCGTGCGGCACGACGAGGCCGACGAAACCGATCGTGCCGGCCGTCGTCACCGCGGCCGCGGCGGCCAGCGACGCGACGAGGTAGATCCGCATGCGCAGCCGCGCGACCGGCACGCCGAGCGCGAGCGCGGTCGCGTCGCCACGCAGCAGCACGTTGAGTTGCGGCGCGGCCGGCAGCGCGACGCAGGCGGCCAGCAGCAGCGCGCCCCATGCGAACCAGGGCGCCGTCACGCCGTTCAGATCGCCCGTCAGCCAGAAGATGATGCCGCGCAGCCGCGCGTCGGGCGCGAGCGACAGCAGCAGCGTGACGAGCGCGCCCCACCCGGCAGCGATCACGACCCCCGTGAGCAGCAGCCGCGGCGACGCGTCGCGCGCATCGCCGCGCCACAGTTCGCGGCGCGCAAGCCCGAGCACGAGCGCGACCGACACGAGCGCGCCGGCGAACGCGGCCGCATCGACGAGCCACCACGCGGCGCCCCCGATCATCGCGACGAGCGCGAAGCCGGCCGCGCCGCCCGACACGCCGAGCACGTACGGCTCCGCGAGCGGATTGCGCAACAGCACCTGCAGCAGCGCACCGGCCAGCGCGAGCAGCGCGCCGCATGCGAAGCCCGCGAGCGCACGCGGCAGCCGCAACGTGCGCACGATGTCGGCGAGCAGTGCGTCGCCGCCGTGCGGCACGAGCGACGCGAGCGCCTGCCACGGCGACATCGGCACGCTGCCGATCGACAGCGACGCGACGAACAGCAACGCGACCACGGCCGCGAGCGCGACCCAGATCGCGGCGGCACGCGCGGCGCTCATGCGCCGCACGGCATCGCGCATGACGCGTGACGCTTTCGCTGACCGTCATGGCCGGCCGGGCGCGGCACCGGCGTCGCGCTCCGGCGTGTCGTAGGCATACGCAAGCTCGTCATCCTCGTCGAACAGGTTGTTGATGCGTGCACGGACGAACCGTGCCCGGTGATGTCATCGCACGCACGGTCAGGATGCCATGCGCGGCATGACGCATGATTCACGGCCGGCGACGCCCCATACCGCGCGCGACGATCGGCACCCGGATTCCGCATTTCGTCGCCCGGGACCCGCGATGCGGCGGCCGGCCGCGTGACGGTCGCACCGACGTGACACGCGCGCGATCCGTCGAGCCGCATCCTCGCGCGGCCCACGTTCTGCGCAATATAGTGGATGCCGCCGCAGCGGGTCGATCGGCATCGCGCTTGCGTCACCGTCAGGCACGCTCGGTGCGGCAACCACGGCGGCCGGCAGCAAGGGGACAGCGCCGCGCCAAGCGACCGGGCGCGGTGCCGCGACGACCGGCGTCGTCGCCGATCCGGACGAATCGGCGTGCGCTGCGCTCCGCGCGATGGCGGCAGGCGACATTGCGCAGCGTGCGCCGCACGCCGTGCGGACGATTGGGGTCAGCATCGAAGACAAGTCCCGTGAAGCACTGCGCGCCCCGCTTCCCCGCGGGCCGTGCGTCATGAAGCCGTGCAGGCTCCTCGCCTCGGCCGGTATCCGGGCTGGCGGCGTACCGGCTCGCCTTCCCGCGCGTATCACGCGCAGTGGCCCGCGCCAGCGTGCGACCTGCACGCGAAACGCGCCCGAGCCGGCCTGCGTCATGCGACGCGGCCGCTTACCGTTGCGGGGGCAGCGCAGGTTGGCGAACTCCGGGCGGAGCACGCGCCCTGCTTCCCGTTTAACCGCGCGACGCACGCGCGAGCACCGAGGCGGCGCCAGTTTAGGAGCGGGCCGCGCGAGCGTCAAGGAAGCGTCCGGACGCATGCGGAACACGTGCCGGACCCGTGTATTCGCGGCAAGAAGCGGGGGTGTTACGACTGGAAACGTTACAGATGTCGGAATGCGCGTTATTCCGCGCTAAAATGCTGGGTCTTTAGAGGACGCAGCAAATGCTCAACGAACTCGAAACTTTATCTCAAAATATTGGCCGTCTGATCTCGCTGAACAAGCGCTATCACTCGGAACGGCTCGCGCTCGAGGAGCAGGTCGCGCAATTGCGCGCGGAAGCGGACACGGTCCGCGCGGAACTCGCGCAACTGCGCGACGAACGCAATGCGCTCGCGGCCGAGCGCGACACGCTGTCGGCAAAGATCGACGACGCCCAGGTCAAACTGAATGCGATTCTCGAAAAGCTGCCGCGCACGAAGAGCGCGGAGCAAGCCGACAACCAGCTCGACCTGCTGGATGCGCAGGCGCGCACGGACAGCGACGACGCGGCCAGCCACGGAGAACATGCATGAGCACCAAGCAGATCGAAGTCTCGATTCTCGGTCAGCCCTATCGGCTCGCCTGTTCGGCCGAGACCGAAGCGGCGCTGCTCGAGGCCGTCGCACGCGTCGACGCAGAAATGTCGAAGATCCGCGCGAACAGCTCGGTGCGCGGCACCGACCGCATCGCGGTCATGGCCGCGCTGTCGCTCGCGTCCGAATTGCTGCGGCTGCAAACGAGCGTGCGTCACGGTGAAGCATTTCCGGCGGAAGAAATCCGTCGTACAATGCACCAGATGAACGAACAACTCGGCGCGGTGCTCGCACAGCACGAGACGCAGTAACGTTTGATCGATGCGTCGATTCCCCTTGATCTCGGCGATCAACGGTGGTCAAATTGGCGCAACGAAACACAGTTCAGTCAGCTTCCCTGCCTGGTTCGCCAAGGTCATATATTCCTTGAACCAATGCCATGTGCACGGTTGCGGAAATTTGTAGCACGGGCGCGCGCGTCACTCTGTCTGATGTACCCGAAGTGCTGCTAACTGCGACCAATTCTGAACCCCAGGTTCAGGATGCCGGCCTAGCGGCCAAGGCGGGGGCCTATTCAACGGCATCGGGAAGTCCCGATGCCGTTTCCTTTTGCAGCAGCCCTTTCTGCGTCGATCACGATCCATGCAATACTGGCTGATGAAGTCCGAACCGGACGAAGCAAGCATCGACGATCTCGCGCACGCGCCGCAGCACTCGCTGCCGTGGACCGGCGTGCGCAACTATCAGGCGCGCAATTTCATGCGCGACACGATGAAGATCGGCGACGGCGTGCTCTTCTATCATTCGAGCTGCCCGGAACCGGGCATCGCGGGCCTCGCCGAAGTCTCGTCGACGCCCTACCCCGACCCCACCCAGTTCGATCCGGCAAGCCCGTATTACGATCCGAAGTCGACGCAGGAAGCACCGCGCTGGCTGCTCGTCGACGTGCGCTTCGTGAAGAAGTCGCCGCTCGTGCCGCTCGCCGCGCTGCGCGAACACGACGAACTCGCGGACATGCGCGTGCTCGCACGCGGCAACCGGCTGTCGATCACGCCCGTCACGCGTGCCGAGTGGCGCTTCATCACCGAAAAGCTGATGAAGTAGGCGTACGCAGCAAGCACACGCCAAAGGTCAAATCCGGTCAACACGCGCCACCGCCACGGAACTCGCGGCGCGTTCGCGCAGCCTAAGCAACCGCTGTCGCCGCGATCGGGCGGCGGCCGTTTTTCGTCGCGCGGTACGCCCGCGTCGCGCACGCGTGATCCGCGTGCGCGCCCTCGCACAAGGAGTCCAACAATGACCAAGAAATCCGCACTCGCGCTGTCGCTCGCCCTCGCCGCCGTCGTGCCCGTCGCGCTGACGCTCGCGTCGCCCGCCGCGCATGCGCAGACCGCGAACCCGCACTTCCCGGAGCCGGCGGGCGTGCTGTCGCTGTCGTCGCAGGCCAGCGCCGACGTGCCGCAGGACATCATCCACATCACGCTGTTCTACGAACAGCAGGCGAAAGACCCGGGCAGCCTGACGTCGGCGCTGAACCAGCGCGCCGACGCGGCGCTGGCGCAGGCGAAGGGCGTGTCGGGCGTCACCGCGCACACCGGCGCGTTCTCCGTCTATCCGAGCACCGATCGCGACGGGAAGATCTCCGCATGGCGCGGTCGTACCGAAGTCGTGCTCGAATCGCGCGATTTCGCGGCGGCGTCGAAGCTCGCGGGCCAGTTGTCGAACCAGATGCAGATCGCGAACGTCGAGTTCTCGTTGTCACCCGAAGCGCAGCGCGCGGCCGAGCAGAAGCTCACGACCGAAGCGATCAAGTCGTTCCGCGCACGCGCGGACGAAGCCGCGAAGGCGTTCGGCTACAACAGCTACTCGATTCGCGACGTGAACGTCGGCGGCAGCCGCAACGTGCAGCCGTACCCGCGCATGATGGCGATGGCCGCCGCACCGATGGACAGCGCGAAGATGAGCGCGCCGATTTCGGTCGAAGGCGGCAAGGCGACCGTGTCGGTCACGGTCAACGGCTCGGTGCAGATGAAGTAACGCGCATTGCGCAACACGCGGCAGATGTGAAAACGCCGGCCCTCGGGCCGGCGTTTTTCGTTTGCGATCCTGCGATCGACGCGCACGCCGATCGTGCGCGTCCGCATCGCATCAGGCATCACGCATCACGTGCCATGCATCACACGACTCGCGCGTGACGCAACCGCATCACGCCGCGACATCACGCGACCGCATTCGCCGCGCGACGGCGATACGCCCACACCAGCAACGCGACGCCCGCGAGGATCATCGGCAACGACAGCCACTGCCCCATCGACAGGCCGAGCGCGAGCAGGCCGAGGAAGTCGTCCGGTTCGCGCGCGAATTCGACCGTGAAACGCGCGAGCCCGTAGCCGATCAGGAACAGCGCGGAGATCGCACCCATCGGCCGCGGCTTGCGCGAGAAGAAGAACAGCACGAAGAACAGCGCAATGCCTTCGAGCGCGATTTCGTAGAGCTGCGAAGGATGGCGCGGCAGCATCTGGTACTGCATGAACACGTCGGCCAGATGCCACTTCTCGACGAGCGCCGGATGCTTCGGCAGCCATGCCGCGTCATCGCGCATCGCGCCCGGGAACAGCATCGCCCACGGCGCGTTCGGATCGGTCACGCGGCCCCACAGCTCGCCGTTGATGAAGTTGCCGAGCCGCCCGGCCGCGAGCCCGGTCGGCACCATCGGCGCGACGAAGTCGGTGACCTGCAGCCAGTGGCGCTTGCGCTGCCATGCGAACAGCGCCATCGCGAGCGTCACGCCGAGGAAGCCGCCGTGGAACGACATCCCGCCTTCCCACACCTTGAACACGTCGAGCGGATGCGAGAAGTAGAAGTCGGCCTTGTAGAACAGCACGTAGCCGAGCCGGCCGCCGAGCACGGTGCCGAGCACGCCGTAGAACATCATGTCGTCGATGTCCTTCGCGGTCCAGCCCTGCGCCGCGACGTGCGGCAGCTTCAGGCGGATCCGGCCGACGACGATCGCCGCGATGAAGCCGACGAGATACATGAGGCCGTACCAGCGCACGGCCAGCGGCCCGAGGTGGATCGCTACGGGGTCGAAATTCGGGTGAATGATCATGGGTTAGCGATGAAGTTTTCGAATGCGGTACGGCGCTCGCACCGGCGCCGCACCGCGCATTGGACGGCGCCGGCGCGCCATCGTTCGCGTCACGTGGCCAGCCCCTGCGCGCGCACGACGTCGATGAAGCCGGCGAGCACGGGGCTGACGTCGCCCGTGCGCCACACGAGGCCGGTTTCGACGACCGGCGCATCGCCGGCGAGCGGGCGGTAGACCACGCCGGTGCGCCGCAGGTTACGCAGCGACTGCGGCACCAGTGCGACACCCATGCCGGCCGACACGAGGCTGACGATCGTCTGCATCTGGATCGCCTCCTGGCCGATGCGCGGGGTTTCCCCCGCCGCGCCGTAGCAGCCCGTAATGATGTCATAAAAGCCGGGCGCCAAACGACGCGGGAAGATCACGAGCGGCAGCGCGGCCAGGTCGGCCAGATGCACGGGTTCGTCTTCGGACACGCCGTGCGCCGCGGCCGCCGGCATCGCGACCACCAGCGGCTCGCGCACGACCGGCAGGTACGACAGCCCGGCCGCGTGGCGCGGCGGCACCGGCGGAATCACGAGCCCCGCGTCGATGCGGCCCGCGACGAGTTCGTCGATCTGCACGTCGCTCGTCGCCTCCGCGAGCTGCAGCCGCACTTGCGGATAACGCGCGCCGAACGCGCGCAGCAGCGACGGCAGCAGCCCGTAATCGGCGGTCGACACGAACGCGAGCGACAGCGAACCGGCTTCGCCGCGCGCGAGGCGCCGTGCGAGCGGCGGCAGCGCGTCGGCCGACGCGAGCAGCCGGCGCACGTCGGGCAACAGCGCCGCACCGACCGCCGTCAGCGCGACCGAGCGCTTGGTGCGCGCGAACAGCGCGACGCCGAGCGTGTCCTCCAGCGCCCGGATCGCCTGCGACAGCGGCGGCTGCGTCATCGACAGGCGCTCGGCCGCGCGGCCGAAATGGCGCTCGTCGGCCACGGTCACGAAATAGCGCCACTGGCGCAGGTCCGGCGTCGGTTCGGCCATGTCTCACTCATTCGTAAAACGACTTAATAAGCGACAAATAATATATTGGACATCCCAAACCGGAAACTCCATGCTTGATTGATCCGAACCGGTGCGCCGATCGCGGGCGTCGCCAATACAACGATGGAGTCCCCCATGCCGTACAACCGTCGCTCGAAGCACATCACGCAAGGCGTGGCCCGTTCGCCGAACCGCTCGATGTATTACGCCCTCGGCTACCAGAAGGACGATTTCGACAAGCCGATGATCGGCATCGCGAACGGCCACTCGACGATCACGCCGTGCAACTCGGGCCTGCAGCGGCTGTCCGATGCCGCCGTCGCGGCGGTGAAGGCGGCCGATGCCAACCCGCAGATCTTCGGCACGCCGACGATCTCGGACGGCATGTCGATGGGCACCGAGGGGATGAAGTACTCGCTGGTGTCGCGCGAGGTGATCGCCGACTGCATCGAGACCTGCGTACAGGGCCAGTGGATGGACGGCGTGGTGGTGGTCGGCGGCTGCGACAAGAACATGCCGGGCGGGATGATCGCGCTCGCGCGCCTGAACGTGCCGGGCATCTACGTGTACGGCGGCACGATCCGCCCCGGCCACTGGAAGGGCCGCGACCTGACGATCGTGTCGTCGTTCGAGGCGGTCGGCGAGTTCACCGCGGGCCGGATGTCGCAGGAAGATTTCGAAGGGGTCGAGAAGAACGCGTGCCCGACGTCGGGCTCGTGCGGCGGGATGTACACCGCGAACACGATGAGCTCGTCGTTCGAGGCGCTCGGCATGTCGCTGATGTACTCGTCGACGATGGCGAACCCCGATCAGGAGAAGGTCGATTCGGCCGCCGAATCGGCACGCGTGCTGGTCGAGGCCGTGAAGCGCGACCTGAAGCCGCGCGACATCATCACCAAGGCGTCGATCGAGAACGCGGTATCGCTGATCATGGCGACCGGCGGCTCGACCAATGCGGTGCTGCACTATCTCGCGATCGCGCACGCGGCCGAGGTCGACTGGACGATCGACGACTTCGAGCGCATCCGCAAGCGCGTGCCGGTGATCTGCGACCTGAAACCGTCGGGCCAGTACGTCGCGACCGACCTGCACCAGGCCGGCGGCATCCCGCAGGTGCTGCGGATCCTGCTCGATGCGGGGCTGCTGCACGGCGACTGCATGACGATCACCGGCCGCACGCTCGCCGAGGAGCTGAAGGACGTGCCGGGCGTGCCGCGCGCGGACCAGAAGGTGATCTTCCCGATCGATCGCGCGCTGTACCAGGAAGGCCATCTCGCGATCCTGAAGGGCAATCTCGCGGAGGACGGCGCGGTGGCGAAGATCACCGGTCTGAAGAACCCGGTGATCACGGGCCCGGCGCGCGTGTTCGACGACGAGCAAAGCGCGATGGACGCGATCCTCGGCGACCGGATCCGCGCGGGCGACGTGCTGGTGCTGCGCTATCTCGGCCCGCAAGGCGGCCCCGGCATGCCGGAAATGCTCGCGCCGACGTCGGCGATCATCGGCAAAGGGCTCGGCGAATCGGTCGGCTTCATCACCGACGGCCGCTTCTCGGGCGGCACCTGGGGGATGGTGGTCGGGCACGTCGCGCCCGAAGCGTTCGTCGGCGGCACGATCGCGCTCGTGCAGGAAGGCGACTCGATCACGATCGACGCGCACCGGCTGGTGCTGCAGCTGAACGTCGACGATGCGGAACTCGCGCGCCGGCGCGCCGCGTGGAAGCAGCCGGCGCCGCGCTACACGCGCGGCGTGCTCGCCAAGTTCGCGGCGCTCGCGCGTCCGGCGAACCAGGGCGCCGTCACCGGCTGATGCGGCGCACGGGGCATGCGACCCCATTGCGAACGGCCGCCGGGGAAACGCGCAAAACGCGCTTTCCCTTTGCTTTTATAATGCGCGGACCGTGAAGCCGGCCGTCTCCGCCGGCGGAGAACCGCATGAAACAGACGATATTGCGCGCGCTGCTCGTGGCGCTGCTGACCGGCAGCGCGGCGGCGGCACACGCCGACTCGGCCGGCGACGGGTTCGCGCTCGCGCAGCGCAAGAACTGCATGGCCTGCCATGCGGTCGGCAAGCCGCTGATGGGCCCGTCGTTCCACGACATCGCCGGCAAGTACGTGGCGCGCACCGACGCCGTCGATTACCTCGCGCAATCGATCGTGAAAGGCAGCGTCGGGGTGTGGGGTGGCGTGCCGATGCCCGCCAATACGCAGTTGACGAGCGCAGAAGCGCACACGCTCTCGCAATGGGTGCTGTCGCTGCGCTGAACCGGATGACCGGGTGCGTGCATCGCGCGCCGCGCCCTGCACCCGGCAGCGTTCCGCGCTTGTCGTTGCAACCGGCCGGCAATCGTCAGCGACGATGACCGGAGCCGCGCCCGCGGCTGCCGCGCACAAAACGTGCGGCGGGCTCAGCCTGAATGACCGGTCCGGCGGCGGGCGATCTCCGCATCGACCGCCTCGCGAACCCACTCCATCACTTCGGTTTCGAGCGCCAGCGCCACTTCGCGCGTGATCTGGCCGACGAGCCAGGCCGTATGGTCGTGCAACGCGTCGCGACAGCGGGCCTCGATGGCCTCGCGCCCTTCGCCGGTCAGATAATTCGTCAGCCGATTGCGCAGACGCTCGGCGATATGCTGCGTGTCCTCCACCGTCAGCGCGGCGGCTACATGCGCGTCCGGATGCGACGCGCCGGTGAGTTGAGCGGTAGCCAGCCCGCCGGCAGCCGGTGCAATCGCGTGGGACAGCATCGCTTCGCCAGCATCGCGCGGCATCGCGGCAACGCCGGCCTGCTGCGCGTCGTCGGCGGCCAGCGCGGAGCGCAGCGGCGCCTGCGCCGCGGCCGACTCCTCGGCGACGACGTGCCCGGCGGCACCGGGTTGCGCCGGCGCATCGCTGTCGCCCGGCAATTCGACGGTCGGGATGTCCGGCGTCGGCACCGGCTCGACCACCACGAATTCGGGGTCGGTGCCCGGCTGCTCCGGCGCGGCGGACGCCCGAGCCGGATGGCCTGATACCAGCACGTCGGTCAGCACCGGCACCGCGGCAACGTCGTGCGGCGGCGCGTCGGCCGCGGACGAACGCGCCGGCACCGGCTTGCCCGGCACCAGCACGTCGGTCAGCGTCGGGATCGAAGAGGATTCGGCTTGTGTCACGGGAACGCTCCGTCGACGGTTTCGGCTAACTGCCCTGCTTGTAGTTGTTCAGCGCGTAGCCGCGATCGCGATAGAAGCGGTAGCGGTCGCGGCCCGCGGCCAGCTCGTCCGGCGCATTGCCGACCACTTCGAGCAGGCGCTCGAAGCGGGCGAACTGCGCGGGTACGGCCGCGCCGAGGTTCAGCAGCACATGATGATGCGGCGCCTGGTCGAGATCGGCGGCCAGCACGATCGGCGTGCCGGCCGCGTGCGCGCTGTCGACGCCGCAGTGCGGAATGAAATCGAGCGGCGAGAACGTCCAGAGCCGCTCGTCGAGCGCACGCAGGCGCGCGGGCTCCGCGAGCACGACGACCGGCTGCCCGGCCTGGTAGGCCTTGCGCAGCAGCCGGCATGCGTATGCGAGCGAATCGCCGACGTTCGAATGGAAATCGATTCGCGTCATTGCCCGCGTACCCGCATCGTCGTGAGACCTGCCATCACTGGCCGGCGCGGTCGATCAGGAACTGCGCGAGCAGCGGCACCGGACGGCCGGTCGCGCCCTTCGCCGCGCCACCCTTCCATGCGGTGCCGGCGATGTCCAGGTGCGCCCACGGATAGCTGTCGGTGAAGCGCGACAGGAAGCACGCCGCCGTCACGGCACCGGCCGGACGCCCGCCGATGTTCGCGATGTCCGCGAAATTCGACTTCAGCTGATCCTGGTACTCGTCGTCGAGCGGCATGCGCCATGCCGGATCGTTCGCTTCGCGCGATGCGTCGAGCAGTTCGCCAGCGAGTGCGTCGTCCTTCGAGAACAGGCCGCTGTTGTGGGCGCCGAGCGCGATCACGCAGGCGCCCGTGAGCGTCGCCACGTCGATCACCGCGGCCGGCTTGAAGCGCTCCGCATAAGTGAGCGCGTCGCACAGGATCAGGCGGCCCTCGGCGTCGGTGTTGAGCACCTCGATCGTCAGCCCCTTCATGCTGGTGACGATGTCGCCCGGCTTGGTCGCGTTGCCGCCCGGCATGTTCTCGCAGGTCGGCACGATCGCGACGACGTTGATCTTCAGGCCCATTTCGGCGACCGCACGCATCGTGCCGAGCACCGAACCCGCGCCGCACATGTCGTACTTCATCTCGTCCATGCCCTCGCCCGGCTTCAGCGAGATGCCGCCCGTGTCGAACGTGATGCCCTTGCCGACCAGCACGACCGGCGCGGCCTTCGCGGCGGCGCCCTGGTAGTGCAGCACGATGAACTGCGGCGGCTCGACCGACGCGCGCGCGACCGACAGGAACGAGCCCATCTTGAGCGCCTGGATCTGCTTCAGGCCGAGCACCTCGACCTTCAGACCCCAATCCTTCGCGATCTTCTTCGCGGTGTTGCCGAGATAGGTCGGCGTGCACACGTTGCCCGGCAGGTTGCCGAGGTCGCGCGTGAGATCCATCCCGTTCGCCAGCGCGACGGCCTGCTTGACCGCCAGCTTGGCGGCCTTCTCATCGGCCGGATCGACGCTGAACACGACGCGCTTGAGCGTGTGCGACGCCGGTTCCGGCTTGCTCTTCATCTGCGTGAAGCGGTACGTCTCGTTGCGCAGCGCGAGAATCGCCGCCCGCACACCCCAGTCGGAGCCGCGCTCGTCGACCGGCAGTTGCGCGAGCGAGAACGTGACCTGGCCGACCTTGGTCGCGAGCAGCGCGCGCCATGCGGCCGTCACTGCGTCGTTGTAGGCTTTCTGATTGAAAGCATCCTGCTTGCCGAGGCCGACGAGCAGCACGCGCGATGCGCCGATGCCCGACACTTCGTGCAGGAACAGCGTCTTGCCGCGCTTGCCGTCCATGTCGCCGGCCTTCACCACGCGCGAGATCAGCCCCTTGGTGGCCGTGTCGATGTCGAGCGCCGCGCCCGAGAGAGTCTGCGCCTCGAAGATGCCGAGCACGATGCAGTCGGACTTCCCGGTCAGGAACCCCTTGGCCTCGCCTTTGCTCCAATCACAGCCTTTTATGCTAAAGTCCATCGCGCTTGTCCTCGGATAAAATCTGGGCTAAGGATGAAAGCCGCAATTATCCGCTATTTTTCCCGTGGCGGCGCGAGCGCTCCACCACGCGTGCGCAGCCTCCCGCCCTCTTCTCATCAAGAATGATCTTCGAACGCTCCCTCCAGCGCGAGCTTGCGTATACGGCTGGCGCCGTGTTCATGGTGCTGCTCACGATCATGCTCACGACGATGATGATCCGCATCGTCGGCTATGCCGCGTCCGGCGAAATCGATCCGCGCGACGTGCTCGTGCTGATCGGCCTGACCGTGATCGGCTACCTCGCCGTGATGCTCGTCGTCACGCTGTTCGTGTCGATCCTGTTCGTGCTGACCCGGTGGTACCGGGACTCCGAAATGGTGGTCTGGCTTGCATCCGGCGTGAGCCTCACGCGCCTGATCAAGCCGATCGGCGTGTTCGCCACGCCGATCGTCCTGCTGATCGCGTTCTTCGCGTTCGTCGGCTGGCCGTGGTCGAACCAGCAGAGCAAGATGATCAAGGCGCGCTTCCAGCAGCGCGACGAGATCTCGCTGCTCGCGCCGGGCCAGTTCCGCGAATCGGCCTCGAACCATCGCGTGTTCTTCATCGAGAAGATGTCGCCGGACCAGAGCAAGGTGCAGAACGTGTTCGTCACGTCGACCGAGAACGGCAAGGTCAACGTCGTCGTGTCGCACACCGGCCATACCGAAACGAAAGACGGCGATCGCTTCGTCGTACTGGAAGACGGCCGCCGCTACGACGGCACGCCCGGCCAGCCGAACTTCAAGATCATGGAGTTCCAGCGCTACGGCGTGAAGATCACGAGTACCCCGGTCACCAACGTGCCGACCACCAACAGCACGCCGACACCGGACCTGCTGCGCAACCCGACGCGCGACAATCTCGCGGAATTCGCGTGGCGCGCGGGGCTGCCGCTGATCGCGATCAACCTGATGGTGCTCGGCATTCCGCTGTCGTACCAGAACCCGCGCCGCAGCCGCACGATCAACCTCGTGATGGCCGTGCTGATCTACCTGACGTACTCGAACCTGCTGAACGTCGTGCAGGCACAGATCGAGCAGGGCAAGATGTCGTTCGGCGTCGGCCTCGTCGGCCTGCACCTGGTCGTCGCGGCGATCGTCGCGTTCATCTTCTGGTTGCGCGTGCGCAATCGTCCGCTGTTTACACGCGCGCTGTTCGGCCGCTCGGGAGCATGATCGATGCGGCTCTATGAAAAATACTTCGCGCGGCAGATCTACGTCACGTTCATCTTCATCCTGTTCGCGTTCTCGGGCCTGTTCTTCTTCTTCGACCTGATCAGCGAACTGAACTCGGTCGGGCACGGCAACTACAAGTTCGGCTACGCGGTGCTGCGCGTCGCGCTGCAGACCCCGTCGCGCTTCTACGAGATCATCCCGGTCGCCGCGCTGATCAGCGCGATCTACGTGTTCGCGCAGATGGCCGCGAACTCGGAATTCACGATCTTCCGCGTGTCGGGCCTCGCGACCAACCAGGCGCTGCGCTCGCTGCTGAAGATCGGCGTCCCGCTCGTGATCATCACCTACCTGATCGGCGAGTTCGTCGGCCCGTACGCCGACCAGCTGTCCGAACGCGTGCGGCTGCAGGCGCTCGGCGCGTCGGTGTCGTCGAACTTCCAGTCGGGCGTGTGGGTGAAGGACACGCTCGCGGCCCGCGAGAACGGCGAGCAGGTCACGCGCTTCGTGAACGTCGGCAGCCTGTCGCCCGACTCGACGATCAGCAACGTGCGCATCTACGAGTTCGACTCGAAATTCCAGCTGCAGAACGTGCGGATCGCGCAGACGGGCCGCTACGAGCCGCCCGGCCACTGGCTGCTCAAGGGCGTCACGGAAACCGAACTGACGCCGATCAAGCCAATCGGCGGCGAACCGGCCGACGCGCTGAACCCCGTGTACCGGTCGCAGCAGGTGACGCTGCCCGAATACCGGCTGCGCTCGGACCTGACGCCGCAGATCCTGTCGGTGCTGCTCGTGTCGCCGGAACGGATGTCGCTCATCAACCTGTTCCGCTACATCCAGCACTTGCGCGAAAACCAGCAGGACACGCAGCGCTACGACATCGCGCTGTGGCGCAAGCTGCTCTACCCGTTCGCGGTGTTTGTGATGCTCGTGCTGTCGCTGCCGTTCGCGTACCTGCACACGCGTGCCGGCGTGGTCGGCGTGAAGGTGTTCGGCGGCATCATGCTCGGCATGAGCTTCCAGCTGCTCAACACGCTGTTCTCGCACATCGGCACGCTGAACACGTGGCCCGCGCCGCTGACCGCGGCGACGCCGGGCCTCATCTATCTCGCGCTCGGCCTGTTCGCGCTCAAGTGGGTCGACCGGCACTGAGCGCCGTCACGACGGAGGCTTCGACATGAGTTCGCACGGCATCGTCCTGTTCGGCCACGGCGCACGCGATCCGCGCTGGGCCGAGCCGTTCGAGCGGCTCGCCGCGCGGCTGCGCGGGGCCGGCTCCCCTGCTCCGCACGTGTCGCTCGCGTTTCTCGAACTGATGACGCCGTCGCTCGATACGGCCGTCGCCGCGCAAGTCGCGGCCGGCTGCACGCGCATCACCGTGGTGCCCGTGTTCTTCGGTCAGGGCGGACATGTCCGCCGCGACCTGCCGCAGCTCGTCGACGCGTGCCGCGCCACGCATCCGGGCGTCGAGATCCGTTGCGCGACGGCCGTCGGGGAAGACGACGGCGTGCTCGATGCGATCGCGCGCTACTGCATCGACCAGCTCGGCCGCGACGCGTAAGCGCATCGCTGGCCGAAGCGGCGAGCCCAAACAAAAAAGCGCCGGCTTCGGAAGCCGGCGCTTTTTTTGCCTGCGGATCGCACGTTCGACTCAGGCCGCATCCTGCAACGCAGCGCCCTCTTTCGCGTGCCGCACGCGTTCGGCGAACGCATCGCCGATCATCAGCAGGCTCGGTTCCGCCGGGTCGAGCCACGCCTGTGCGCCGCCCGCCGCCATCTGCCCGAGCGTCAGCGTCAGCGTGCGCTCGCGCGCGGTGCTGCAAGCCTCGACGATCGCCACCGGCGTCGCGCTCGCACGGCCCGCGTCGATCAGTTCCTGCGCGATGCCCGGCGCACTGTCGCGGCCCATGTAGTAGACGATCGAATCGGCGCGCGCGGCCTCGCGAATCTCGTCGCTGCCCGGTGCGCGGCTGTGCGTCGCGAACGCGACGCTGCGCGACACGCCGCGCAACGTCAGCGAGCGCTTCAGCGTCGCCGCGCCGGCCAGCGCCGCGGTGATGCCCGGCACGACCTCGTAGTCGATGCCCGCCGCTTCGAGCGCGCGCATTTCCTCTTCGGCGCGACCGAACAGCATCGGGTCGCCGCCCTTCAGGCGCACCACGCACGCGTGCTCGCGCGCCGCGTCGACGATCTGCTTGTTGATGAAATGCTGCGCGGTCGAACGCTGCCCGCAACGCTTGCCGACCGCGATCTTGCGCGCGTTCGGTGCGTAGTCGAGCATCGCCGGCTCGACGAGCGCGTCGTGCAGCACGACGTCGGCTTGTTCGAGCAGCCGCATGCCGCGCACCGTGATGAGGTCCGCAGCGCCCGGCCCTGCTCCGATCAGATATACCTTGCCCATGTTTGTCGCTTCGCTTGGGGTCCTGCTCGTGCGGACGGCGGCCGGCCCGCGCCGCCGCGAGGGCGGCGCTGACCGCCGGTTAAGCCCGTTACGCCGAGAACGCCCGAATCATGCCGGCGGCGACCGTGTGGTGCGTCGCCTCGTCGATCAGCACGAACGCGCCCGTGCCCGGGTGCGCGTCGTAGGTGTCGCAGACGATCGGCTTCTGCAGCGTCAGCGCGACGCGGCCGATGTCGTTCATCTTCAGTTCCTGGCGGTCGGTCGCGTGCGACAGCGTATGCACGTCGAGCACTTCCTTGACCGCGCCGATCTTCGCGAACACCGTGCTCGTGGTCTGCTTCAGCAGGTACTTGCGCTGCGGCGACAGCGGCGTCTCGTCGAACCAGCACAGGTCCGCCTCGAGCTTCTTCGCCGGCGCGACCGTCTCGGCGGTCGTGACGAACATGTCGCCGCGCGACACGTCGACGTCCTGTTCGAGGCGAATCGTCACCGTCTGGCCCGCGAACGCGTGCGCGACCGCCGCCGTGCCGCCCGGCACCGGCGCGATGATCTCGGCGACCGTCGCGGTGCGGTTCGACGGCAGCACGACGATTTCGTCACCGACCTTCACCTCGCCCGATTCGATCCGGCCCATGTAGCCGCGGAAATCGTCGGCCGAGCTGCCGTCCTGGCGTGCGACCCACTGCACCGGGAAGCGCAGCGCGTCATGCGCCTGCGTCTCGACCGGCAGCGATTCGAGCACGTCGAGCAGCGGTTCGCCCGCGTACCACGGCATGCGCTCGCTCGCGCCGACGATGTTGTCGCCCTTCAGCGCCGACACCGGCACGAAACGCACGTCCTTCAGGCCGAGCTGCTTCGCGAGCGCGACGTACGCGTCGCGGATCTCGTTGAAGCGTGCTTCGCTGTAGTCGATCAGGTCCATCTTGTTGATCGCGACGATCACGTGCTGCAGCGCGAGCAGCTTCACGATCGCGCTGTGGCGCTTCGTTTGCGGCAGCAGTTCCGCGACGCCGTTCTCGATCGTCACGCGCGTCGCGTCGACCAGGATGATCGCCGCATGCGCGGTCGATGCGCCCGTCACCATGTTGCGCGTGTACTGCTCGTGGCCCGGCGTGTCGGCGATGATGAACTTGCGCTTCGCGGTCGCGAAATAGCGGTAGGCGACGTCGATCGTGATGCCCTGCTCGCGCTCGGCTTCGAGCCCGTCCGTCAGCAGCGCGAGGTCGATCTCGTCGCCGACCGTGCGCTTGTTCTTCGCGCGCGACAGCGCGGACAGCTGGTCCGACAACACGGCCTTGCTGTCGTACAGCAGGCGGCCGATCAGCGTGCTCTTGCCGTCGTCGACGCTGCCCGCGGTGATGAAGCGCAACACGCCGAGGTCTTCGTTGTTCTCGATGATGCTCATGATGTGAATGTCCTCGTGTGCTTCAGAAATAACCTTGCTTCTTGCGCTGTTCCATCGCGGCTTCGGATGCCTGGTCGTCCATCCGGGTCGCGCCGCGTTCGGTGATCTCGGTCACCGCCGTCTCGGCGATGATCTTCTCGACGTCGTCCGCGTCGCTCTCGACCGGGCACGTGCAGCTGATGTCGCCAACGGTACGGAAGCGCACCTGCGCGAGTTCGCTCGTCTCGCCGTCACGCATCGGCGTGAGCGGCGTGACCGGCACGAGCAGCCCGTTGCGGCGCACGATCTCGCGCTGGTGCGCGTAGTAGATCGACGGCAGTTCGAGGTTTTCGCGCGCGATGTACTGCCACACGTCGAGTTCCGTCCAGTTCGAGATCGGGAACACGCGCAGGTGCTCGCCGTTGTGCAGGCGTGCGTTGTACAGGCTCCACAGTTCCGGGCGCTGCGCCTTCGGATCCCACTGGCCGAATTCGTCGCGGAACGAGAAGATCCGCTCCTTCGCGCGCGCCTTCTCTTCGTCGCGGCGCGCGCCGCCGATCAGCGCCGTGTAGCCGTGCTGTTCGATCGTCTCGAGCAGCGTGACGGCCTGCGCGGCGTTGCGCGAATCGGTTTCGCGGCGCAGCACGACGGTGCCGCGCTTGATCGAATCCTCGACGTGGCCGACCACCAGCTCGGCGCCAAGCTCCTGCGCGCGGCGGTCGCGGAAGTCGATCACTTCCTCGTAGTTGTGGCCCGTGTCGATGTGCACGAGCGGGAACGGCAGCGTCGTCTTGCGGTTCGCGCCGAGGCCGAACGCCTTCAGCGCGAGGTGCAGCACGACGACCGAGTCCTTGCCGCCCGAGAACAACAGCGCCGGCTTGCTGCATTCGGCAACGAGTTCGCGCAGGATGTGGATCGACTCGGCTTCGAGCCAGTCGAGGTGGCCCATGCGGTCGTCGGCACCGGTGGGCGGGGCAAAGGCGGATTGCTCGAGCGTCGTGCTCATGATTTCAGTCCTTCTCTTCTGGGTTCGTGCCGCCCGCTGTCGCGGGCGGCGCAATATTCGGTTTCTTGTCGGCTTTCAGTGCGCGGCGCCGGCTTCGGCGTTCGCGGGAATCGGCGTGATCGTGATGTGCAGCCCGCATTCCTTCGTGTCGCGCGACTCCCACCACCAGCGGCCCGCCCGGCTGTCCTCGCCGGGGCGGATCGCGCGCGTACACGGCTCGCAGCCGATGCTCGGATAGCCGCGCGCGTGCAGCGGGTTGACCGGCACGTCGAACGCCTTCAGGTACGCCCACACGTCGGCTTCCGTCCAGTCGGCGAGCGGGTTGTACTTCGCGATACCGCGCGCTTCGTCCTGTTCTTCCTCGTGCAGCTCCGCACGCGTGACCGACTGCTCGCGACGCTGGCCCGTGACCCACGCGCCGACGTCGGCCAGCGCGCGGTTCAGCGGCTCGACCTTGCGGATGTGGCAGCACGACTTGCGCAGCTCGACGCTTTCGTAGAATGCGTTCAGGCCGTGCTCGGCGACGTACTGGTCGACCGCGTCCTGCTGCGGATGAAACTGCTCGATCTCGTAGCCGTAGCGCTCGCGCACGCGGTCGATCATGTCCAGCGTTTCCGCATGCAGGCGGCCGGTGTTCAGCGAGAAGATGCCGATCGACACGCCCTTCGACAGGATCGCGTGCGTGAGCAGCATGTCTTCCGCGGCGAGGCTGCTCGCGAACTTCACCTTCTCGTGGCGCGCGCCGATCTGCGCGAGCAGCGCGTCGAGGCGCTCGACCTTCGCGGCCAGTTCGGGCGTCAGTGCGGTCGCGGCGCTCATGCGCTCACCTTCGCGTCGGCCGCGGCCGCGCGGCGGCGGAACAGCGGCGCCGGCTCGTCGAATGCGCCCTGGTAACGCTGCGTGAATTCGCCGAACGCGTTCAGTGCATCGTGGATGTCCTTGTCGGCACGCACCGCGAACGCGTCGAAGCCGCAACGCGACATGTACAGCAGCTGGTCGCGCAGCACGTCGCCGATCGCGCGCAGCTCGCCGGTCCAGCCGTGGCGCTCGCGCAGCAGGCGCGCGATGCTGTAGCCGCGGCCGTCCGCGAAGCGCGGGAAATCGACGGCGATCAGCGAGATCGCACCGAAGTCGGCCACCAGATCGGCCGGCTCGCTGTCCGGCGCGAGCCACACGCCGAGTTCGTCCTTCGCCTTCGCGGCGACGAGCGCCGCGCGCTCGGCCTGCCACAGGGTGAACGGCACCAGCACCTTGCCGGCCGGCAATGCGTCGACCGCGGGCAGCGCACCGTCTTCCGCCGCGCGCACGACCTGCCATGCGTCGTCGATCACTGCGCGGTTCTTGATAATCGAAGCCATCTGCAAATTCCTTCTACCCGGTTGGTTACGCGTTGACTGCCTGGCGCGCCGCATACACGCGCTCCTTGAACGGAGCGATGCCGATGCGGTCGTACGTGTCGATGAAGCGCTCGCCGTCGATGCGTGCCTCGACGAACGTGTCGATCAGCTTCGCGATCACGCCCGGCACTTCCTCCGCGGAGAACGACGGCCCGATCACGCGGCCGAGGCGCGCGCCGTTGCGGCCCGTGCCCTGCTCGCCGCCGAGCGACACCTGGTACCACTCGGCACCGTCCTTGTCGACGCCGAGGATGCCGATGTTGCCCACGTGATGATGACCGCACGAGTTCATGCAACCGGAAATGTTCAGCGACAGGTCGCCGAGATCGTACACGTAGTCCAGATCTTCGAAACGCTGCTGGATCGCCAGCGCGATCGGGATCGACTTCGCGTTCGCGAGCGAGCAGAAATCGCCGCCCGGGCACGCGATGATGTCGGTCAGCAGGCCGACGTTCGGCGTCGCGAAGCTGGCCGCCTTCGCCTTTTCCCACACCGTGAACAGGTCGCGCTTCTTCACGTTCGCGAGGATCAGGTTCTGCTCGTGCGACACGCGCAGTTCGCCAAGCGAGTACGCGTCTGCCCAGTCGGCCACCAGGTCCATCTGCGCGTCGGTCGCGTCGCCCGGGGCGACGCGGTGGTCCTTCAGCGACAGCGTGACCGCGGCATAGCCCGGCACCTTGTGCGGCGCGACGTTGCGCTCGACCCAGCGCGCGAACGCCTTGTTCTCGAGCAGGTGCTGTTCGAACGACGCGTCGGTGTCGGCCAGCTTCTCGTAGACGGGCGGCTGGAAGTACTGCGACACGCGGTCGACTTCCGCCTGCGTGAGCGTCGACGGGCCGTCCTTCAGGTGCTGCCACTCTTCCTCGACCTGCTGCGCGAACTTCGCGGGCGACAGCGCCTTCACGAGGATCTTGATACGCGCCTTGTACAGGTTGTCGCGGCGGCCGTAGCGGTTGTATACGCGCAGCACGGCTTCGCAATAGGTGAGCAGGTGCTGCCACGGCAGGTCTTCCTTGATCACCGCGCCGATGATCGGCGTACGGCCGAGGCCGCCGCCCGCGAGGATGCTCGCGACCACCTCGCCCTGCGCGTTCTTCTTCAGGTACACGCCGAGATCGTGGATCTGCACGGCCGCGCGGTCGTGCGTCGAGCCCGACACCGCGATCTTGAACTTGCGCGGCAGCCACGCGAATTCGGGATGGAACGTCGACCACTGGCGCAGGATTTCCGACCACGGACGCGGATCGATTTCCTCGTCCTGGGCGACGCCCGCGAACTGGTCCGCCGTGATGTTGCGGATGCAGTTGCCCGAGGTCTGGATGCCGTGCATCTGCACCGACGCGAGCTTCGCGAGGATCTCCGGCGTTTCCTCGAGCTGGATCCAGTTGAACTGGATGTTCGAGCGGGTCGAGAAGTGGCCGTAGCCGCGGTCGTGTTCGCGGGCGATGCGCGCCAGCATCCGCAGTTGGTCGCTGCGCAGGTTGCCGTACGGAATCGCGATGCGGTGCATGTACGCGTGGCGCTGCATGTACAGGCCGTTCTGCAGGCGCAGCGGACGGAATTCTTCTTCGCTCAACTCGCCCGACAGCCGGCGGCGCACCTGATCGCGGTACTGCGCGACACGCTCGTCGACGATCGTCTGGTCGTATTGGTCGTACTGATACATTCGGGGACCCCAGGGGTTTTCGTGGTGACCGCGCGACGTCCTAGCCACGTCGCGCCCGAATCTCCGTTCCGCCGCCATCGCCGGCCTTGCGCGGCCCGGCTGGATTGCTAATGACGAAAACAGATATCCATATTTGAAAAACTCCGGTGAATCGTAATAAACTCGCCTTATATTTCAAACGACTAAAAAATTCTGTTGATATGCGGAAGGGTTATAAATGAACCTGCACCAATTTCGCTTCGTGCGCGAGGCCGTCCGGCAGAATTTCAACCTCACCGAGGCCGCCAAGGCGCTCTACACGTCGCAACCGGGGGTGTCGAAGGCGATCATCGAGCTCGAGGACGAGCTCGGCGTGGAGATCTTCACGCGGCACGGCAAGCGCGTGCGCTCGCTCACCGAGCCGGGCAGGATCATCCTCGCATCGGTCGAGCGGATCCTGCAGGAAGTTGAAAGCCTTAAAAGGGTCGGAAAAGATTACGCGGCGCAGGATCAGGGCAACCTGACGATCGCCGCCACCCACACGCAGGCCCGCTACTCGCTGCCGGCCGCGATCGCCGAGTTCAAGAAGCGCTTCCCGAAGGTGCACCTGTCGATCCTGCAGGGCAGCCCGACGCAGGTCGCCGAGATGGTGATCCACGACCAGGCCGATCTCGCGATCGCGACCGAGGCGATCGCCGACTACAAGGAACTCGTGTCGCTGCCCTGCTTCCAGTGGCATCACGCGGCCGTGGTGCCGGCCGACCATCCGCTACTCGAACGCAAGCCGGTCACGCTGGACGATCTCGCGCAGTACCCGCTGATCACGTACGACGACGCGTTCGCCGGCCGCAAGAAGATCAATCATGCGTTCGCGCTGCGCGGGCTGTCGCCGGACATCGTGCTGGAGGCGATCGACGCCGACGTGATCAAGACCTACGTCGAACTCGGCCTGGGCGTCGGGATCATGGCCGACATCGCATTCAACCCGGAGCGCGACCGCAACCTGCGGCTGATTCCGGTCGGCCACCTGTTCGGCAGCAACGTGACGCGTGTCGCGCTCAAGCAGGGCGCCTATTTGCGCAGCTATGTGTATACGCTCGTCGAGCTGCTGTCGCCGACGCTGAACCGCAAGCTGATCGAGCAGGCGCTCAAGGGCGAATCCGAATCGTACGAGCTTTGACAGACAGGTATAACGACAGGGGCGCAAATCGCGCCCCTTTTTATTGCCCGACGGAGATTTCCGCATGACGCTTCCCGCCCTGTTGCGCCGCGCCGCCGGCGCCGCCCTCGTGCTCGCCTGCGCGGCCGCGCATGCCGACCTGAAGGTCGGCGTCGACCTGTCGTCGACCGGCCCGGCCGCCGCGATCGGCATCACCAGCAAGAACGCAATCCTGATGTGGCCGAAGACGATCGCCGGGCAGCCGGTGCAGGTGACGGTGCTCGACGACGCGTCCGACCCGGGCGCGGCCGTGCGCAACATCCGCAAGCTGGTCGACGAGGATCGCGTCGACGTCGTGGTCGGGCCGAACATCACGCCGGCCGCGCTCGCGGCGCTCGACGCGGTAGCCGCCGCCCAGACGCCGATGATCACGCTGGTCGGCTCCGGCGCGATCGTCGAGCCGCAGGAAGGCGCGCGGACCTGGGCATTCAAGATGGCGCAGAGCGACAGCGCGATGGCCGACGTGATGACGCGCTACATGGCCAACCACGGTGTGAAGACGGTCGGCTTCATCGGCTTCGCGGACAGCTATGGCGACAGCTGGCTGAACGAATTCACGCGCTTCGCGGAAGTCCGCAAGATCCGCGTGATCGCGACGGAACGCTTCAACCGCACCGACGCGAGCGTCACCGGCCAGGCACTGAAGCTGATCGCCGCGAAGCCCGACGCGATCCTGATCGCCGGCTCGGGCACGCCGGCCGTGCTGCCGCAACGCACGCTGATCGAGCGCGGCTACAAGGGCGAGATCTACCAGACGCACGGGATCGCCACGCCGGAATTCATCAAGCTCGGCGGCAAGGACGTCGACGGGACGCTGTTCCCGACCCAGCCGGTGGTCGTCGCGCGCACGCTGCCTGCCGACCATCCGGCACGCAAGGCCGCGCTCGCGTTCGTCGATGCGTATGAAGCGAAATACGGCGCCGGCACGGTCACCCAGTTCGCGGGCGACGCGGCGGGCGTGTACCCGCGCCTCGCCGACGCGGTCGGCCGCGCGCTCAAGGCCGCGCAGCCCGGCACGCCGGGCTTCCGCGCGGCGCTGCGGCGCGAACTCGAACGCGCGCACGAACTCGTCGTGCCGAACGGCGTCGTCAACACCAGCGACAAGGATCACGTGGGGCTCGATCAGCGCGCGAGCGTGATGGGGATCGTGAAGCAGGGCCGATTCGTCTATCTGAGCCAGTAACGCACGGGCGGTCGCCGGACAGCTTGCCCGGTGCCCCGTTTTCCGCCATAATTCGCGCTTCGCCGCGCACAATCAGTACGAATCGCATGCGCGGCCAGGATCAAAGCCCAGGTGGTGAAATTGGTAGACGCAGGGGACTCAAAATCCCCCGCCGCAAGGCGTGCCGGTTCGATTCCGGCCCTGGGCACCAGTCTTTCGCAGCGTCAATGCGCTGCACTGTCGAAACCCGCGCAAGCTCGCCGCTTCGCGGGTTTTTTGTTTGTTGCGCGCGCCACGCACGCCGCAACGCACGCCCTTGCCCGGCGGTCCAAGCATCAGGACACGCAAGCACGGAGGCCGCTCATGTCCACGCGCGTCTTCTTTTCGAGCCCGATCCGCCGCTGCGTGCTTGCCGCGCTGTTGTCGATCATGCTGGGCGGATGCGACCTGCTGCGCGAGCCGCCCGTGCCCGACTGGCCAGGGCCGCACGCGCCCTACCCGTTCCCGGACAGCATCCCGCACCGCACCGAGTGAACCGATGGCGCCCCGCCGCCCGACGCACTCAGGCCATCAACTCGCGGACGAACTCCAGAAACACCCGCACTTTCGCGGCAACGAGGTTCGACGCATGGTGATACGCATAAAGCGGGAACGTCTCGTCCGCCCATTCCGGCAGCAGCTGGACCAACCGCCCTTCGGCCAGGACGTCGCGGGCATAGAGTTCCAGCAGTTGCGCAATGCCGACGCCGCCAACGCACGCGCCGAGCAGCCCGCCGGTGTCATTCACCATCAGTCTGCCGGCGACGTCGACCGGCACGACTTCCTTGCCGCGATGAAATTCCCATTCGTACGGTCGCCCCGTCACCGGATCGCGAATCAGCACGCACCGGTGACCGGCCGCGAGATCCCGCGGGTGTCGCGGTTCGCCATGACGCGCGACGTACGCGGCCGACGCGCAGGTCAGCACGCGCGTCTCGAGCAGCAGTCGCGCACGATATGACGACGGCTCCGGGATGCCGAAGCGCACTGCCACATCGAATCCGTCGGCGACGAGGTCGCCCATCCGATCCCGCGCGCTGATCTCGACCGACAGGTCGGGAAAGCGGTCGAGGAATTCCGCCATCCGCGGCGCGAGCACGTAGTGGCCGAACGTGCCGTCCACGTTCACGCGCAGCCGCCCCCTCACGCGCGCCTTCGACTGGCCGGCGTCGAGCGCCGCCTCCTCGATGCCGGCCAGCAGCGGCGCGACCGCCTCGTAAAAGCGTCGCCCTTCGTCGGTCAACGTGATCGCACGCGCCGTCCGGTTGAAGATGCGGATGCCGACGCGTTGTTCCAGTCGGGCGACGGCGCGGCTCACTGCCGGTTGGGTCAGTCCCATCGCCTCGCCTGCCCGCGCGAAGGTGCCGGCCTCGATCACCGCGGAGAGCACGCCGATACCGCTGAGCAGCCTGCTGTCGAACCCCATAAGACATACTTCCAGTCATTCATTGACTGACCATTATTCATTATTTTTATTGATCGAAGAAGCCTACATTAGTCCTGTCGCCGGATGGAACGGCATTCAACCCTCATCAGGAGCAGGAAATGAGCACATCGGAACAGGTCGCCCTCGTCACAGGTTCGTCGCGCGGCATCGGTGCGGAAATCGCCCGCCAGCTCGCCCGGGACGGCTTCCGGGTCGTCGTCAACTATGCCGGCGGCGCCGGGCCGGCCCGCGAAGTCGTCGATGCGATCCTCGCCGACGGCGGCCATGCCGTCGCCGTGCAGGCGAACGTCGCCGACCCGGCGGCCGTGGCCGCGCTGTTCGACGCCGCCCACGAGGCATTCGGCGGCCTGGATGTGGTGGTCAATTCCGCGGGCGTGATGAAGCTGGCGGCGATCGCCGACTGCGACGATGCGCTCTTCGACGAAACAATCGCCATCAACGTGAAAGGCGCGTTCAACGTATGCCGCGAAGCGGCAAGGCGCGTGCGCGACGGCGGACGCATCATCAACCTGTCGACCAGCGTGATCGGCATGCGCATGCCGACTTACGGCGTGTACGTGGCAAGCAAGGCGGCGGTCGAAAGCCTCACGCAGGTACTCGCGCAGGAAATGCGCGGGCGCGGTGTCCGCGTGAACGCCGTCGCGCCGGGGCCGGTCGCCACCGAACTGTTCCTGCAGGGCAAGAGCCCCGAGCTGGTCGATCGGCTCGCGAAGCTGAACCCGCTCGAGCGGCTGGGCCAGCCCGACGACATCGCGCGCGTCGTCGCCTTCCTCGCCAGCCCGGACGGCGCGTGGATCAACGGCCAGATCCTCCGCGCCAACGGCGGGATGTGCTGACGGACCGCTCGCAGCCGCCTCGCTTTCCTCCAGGAGATCGCTCATGAAGCAAGTTGTCCTCGTCACCGGCGCGTCCAGCGGCTTCGGCTTGCTGACGGCCCAGGCGCTCGCCCGCGCCGGTCACACGGTCTATGCATCGATGCGCGAGAGCGCCGGGCGCAATGCGCCGCGCGTCGCCGCCATCGCTGCCTATGCGCAGGAACACGGCGTCGACCTGCGCAGCCTCGAACTCGACGTCGGCGACGACGCATCGGTCGGCGCAGCAATCGACCGCGTGATCGCCGACAACGATCGTCTGGACGTCGTCATTCACAACGCCGGCCACATGGCGTTCGGGCCGGCCGAAGCATTCACGCCCGAGCAGCTCACGCAGCTCTACGACGTCAACGTCGTGTCGACCCAGCGCGTCAACCGCGCGGCGCTGCCGCACCTGCGCCGTCAGGGCCGCGGTCTGCTCGTGTGGGTTTCGTCGTCGTCGGCGCGCGGCGGCACCCCGCCATTCCTTGCCCCTTACTTCGCCGCGAAAGCCGCGATGGACTCGCTCGCGGTGTCCTACGCCGCCGAACTCGCCCGCTGGGGTATCGAAACATCGATCGTCGTGCCGGGCGCGTTCACCCGCGGCACGAATCACTTCCTCCATGCGGGCAAGCCGGCCGATACCGCCGTGCAGGCTGCCTACGACAGCGGGCCGTACGCGGGCGTCGCCGATCAGGCGTTGAGCGGCCTCGCCGCGCTTGAACCGGCGGACGCCGACGCCGGCGCCGTCGCGACGGCGATTGTCGAGCTCGTCGCGGCGCAGCCCGGCAAGCGCCCCTACCGCGTATTCGTCGATCCGTCGCAGGACGGCGCGGAGGAAGTGTTCCGCATCGGCGATCGAATCCGCCGCGAAATGTTCAGGAATATCGGGCTCGCCGATCTGCTCGCGCCCCGGGTCGGCGGTTGAGCGCCGTTTGCGCGCCGCGCCGGCCGGCCCGTCAACCGCGCTCGCAGAACCGCAGAATCGCGTCGGCAACGGCCGCCGGCGCCTCGCGCTGCGGAAAATGCCCGACGCCGTCCAGCACGACGCGCTCGTAGCGGCCGGTGAAGAACCGCTCGCGCCCGGCCGAAGTCTCGGGCCCGTTGCAGGCGTCCGCGCCGCCGTGCAGCACGAGCGTCGGCACCGACAGCACCGGTGCGGGTGTCAGTTGCGCGTCGTCTTCCGCATACGCGGCCCCGCCGTCGACGAATCCCCAGCGATAACGGTACGAGTGCAGCACCACGTCGATCCAGTCCGGGCCGTCGAAGGCAGTCGCGGCCGCGTCGAAGTCGCGGGCGTCGTACCAGCCGGCCGGCGACCACGTATCCCACATCAGGCGCGCGAACGCCCGGCGATCGTCGCGCAGCGCCTGCTCCCCGCGCGGCGTCGCCAGGAACCAGTGGTACCAGTAGTTGCGCGCCTGCGGCAGCGACAACGGCTGGGCCGGGTCGTTCGTGCCGTATCCCACCGACAGCATCACCAGATGCGAGGCCGCGCCGTCGCGCAACCCGCACGCGTTCGCAACCGCGCGCGCACCCCAGTCGTGCCCGACCAGCACGGGCCGCTCGATGCCGAGCGCGTCGATGAATTCGAGCAAGTCGCGGCCAAGCGCCGCGAGCCGGCCGCTGCGCGGCGTCGCGGGATCGCGAAAGCGGGTCGGCGCGAAACCGCGCAGCGCGGGCGCGAGCACGCGGTAGCCGCGTGCGGCCAGCGTTCGAGCCACGGCCTCCCAGCCGACCGGGCTGTCCGGCCAGCCGTGCAGCAGCACGGCCACGCGTTCGCCGCGCGGGTTCCATTCGAGATAGGCGAGTTCGAGCGACGCGGTCGTCGCATAGCGGTAAGCGGTCATGTGCACTCCGGTTGGTCAGCCTGAATGCCCGATGGTAGGCCCGTCTCTCATCACGATTCGCGGCGTATCATGACTAATTCTTCAAGTATCGTGGTGAATCAACCGATGGAACCGCTGACCGATCCCGCGTCGACCGCGCTCGACATCGCGCTGTTGCGTACCTTCCTCGAAGTCGTCGACAGCCACGGCTTCGCGCCGGCCGCGGAGCGCCTCGCGCTGACGCCGTCCGCGGTCAGCGGCCACATCAAGCGGCTCGAGCAGGCGGCCGGCACGGTGCTGCTCGCGCGCACGACGCGCCGCATCGCGCTCACGCCGGCCGGCGACACGCTGTACGCGTACGCGCGCAACATCGTCGACATGGAGCGCGAAGTGCGCGCGAGGCTGCGCGGCGCGCCGGCGCACGCGCGATTGCGGGTCGGCGCGTCGGAGGATTTCGCGGGCGCATGGCTGCCGCAAGTGCTGCGCACGTTTCGCGACAGCCATCCGCGCACGTCGATCGAACTGAAGGTCGGGATCACCGCGGCGCTGCTGCGCGAGCAGACGCTGGGCCGGCTCGACGTCGTGTTCGGCAAGCAATGCAGGCAGGTCGACGCGCCGGGCGAACTGCTGTGGGAAGAACCACTGGTATGGGCGTTCGCGTCGGATATGGCAATCGACACCGAAGGCGAAGTGCCGCTCGCGCTGTTTCCGGAGCCGTGCGTGTACCGGGAAGCCGCGGTGTCCTCGCTCGCGGCCGCGCTGCGGCCCTTTCGCGTGCTGTTCGAAAGCGCCAGCATGGCCGGCTGCATATCGGCCGCGCTCGCCGGCTTCGCGGTCACGGCGCTCGCACGCAGCCAGTTGCGCGACGGCCTGCGCACGTGCGGGGCGAATGACGGCCTGCCGGCGTTGCCGGCCGCGTGCTTTTACGCGTTCGCGTCGAAGCCCGACGGCGCCTGCGCCGCGCTGATCGACGCGGTGCGGACGACCGGGCGCACGCGGCAGTTCGCCGCCTGAGTGCACGCGACGCGATGGCCGCACGTGCCGGACATACCCGCGCATGCCGCGTCGCACCGACGCCGATCGATCGGCGTCACCGGCCGGCGAATGGCGGGCGGCCCGCAGTTGCGGCCACGACGCCGCTTTCAGTCGCCGCTGCCGGCCGCGCCCGTGTCGTTCAATGCATCCGCCATCAACGCCCCGAACCATTCGACGAATGCGTTGAGCCGCCTCGACCGGTGCCGCCGATGCGGATATACGGCCGACACGTCCATCGGCGCGGCCCGATGGCCGGGCATCACCTCGACCAGCGCCCCGCTGTCGAGCAGATGCACGACGTCGAAGCGCGGAATCTGGATCAGCCCCATGCCTGCGATGCAGCTCGCGATATAGGTTTCAGCGTTGTTGACGATCACGCGGCTCGGCAGCGTCAGCGTATGCCGCCCGCCGTCCGCGCAGTATTCCCAGCCGAGCTCGCGGCCGGTCGTCGGCGACGCATAGCCGATCGCCCAGTGCCCGTGCGCAAGCGCATCGGGATGCTCGGGCACGCCGCATTCGCGCAGGTAGTCGGGGCTCGCGCAGTTGATCAGCGCGAACTGCCCGAGCGGCCGCACGACGAGGCTGCTGTCCGCGAGCCGCCCGACCCGGATCGCGCAGTCGACACCCTCCTGCACGAGATCGATCGAGCGGTCGGTCGAGCCGAGCGACAGTTGCAGCTTCGGGTAGCGGCGAAACAGCGACGGCAGCGCGGGGGCGATCACGCGGCGCGCGATGCGGCTCGGCGCATCGACGTTCAGCCGCCCGATCACGTCGCGATCGCGACGCCGGAACAGCCGGTCGAGCTCGTCGGCTTCCGCGAGCAGGCGCCGGCCACGCTCCAGCAGCAGCGCGCCGTCCGCAGTCAGCTGGACCTGCCGCGTCGTACGGTGCAACAGGCGCGTGCCGAGCGCGGTCTCGAGCTGCTGGACGGCGGCCGACACGGTCGCGCGCGGCACGTCGAGCGCGTGGGCGGCCTTGATGAAGCTGCCCATCTCGGCAACCTGAAGGAAGATTCTGACCTGATCCAGCTTGTCCATCGGCAGGCAGAGAACGTGGGTTCGGACGACCGCGGCCGGCAGGCGCCGCGCGTCGCGGCCGATTCCGGCGGCACAGATGAAACGGGCGCGCGGCGTTGTGTCCGCGCGCCCGTCCATTGTCCATGCAAACGGTCCATTGCGGGTCGCCGCGCACACGACGACCGCCGGCACGGCCCGTTACCGCGTCGGTTACTTGGTCGTATAGCCGCCGTTGATCAGGATCGTCTGCCCGGTGATCCACCAGCCGTCGGTCACGAGATGACGGATGAACGGCACGACGTCCTCGATGTCGGTGAGGCCCGTCTTGCTGAACGGCGACAGCGCGGCGGCCGTCTTGTGATACGCGACCGCGTCGGCGCCTTCGGCCGGGTAGAAGAACGGCGTATCCATCGGGCCGGGCCCGACCGCCGTCACCGAGATGCCGCGCGCGCCGTACTCCTTCGACGCCGCGCGCGTGAAGTGCTCGACCGGCGCCTTCGATCCTTCGTAGGCCGCATAGAACGGCGTGAACGCGCCGAGCAGCGACGTCACGAGCGTGACGAGCTTGCCGTGATCCTCGAGGTGCCGCCCCGCTTCCTTGATGAAGAAGAACGCCGACTTGCTGTTCACCGCGAACATCTCGTCGTACTCGGCCTCGGTGATTTCGGTGAACGGCTTCTTCAGCACCTTGCCGACGGTATTGATCGCGATGTCGATCTTGCCGAAGCGCTGCTTCGCATCGCCGAACAGCTTCTCGACCGCGGCGGCCGTCGTCAGGTCGGCCTGGAACGTCGCGGCTTCCGCGCCGGCCGCGCGCACGGCAGCGGCCGTCTCTTCGGCCTGCGCCTGCGATGCCGCGCTGTTGTAGTGAATCGCCACCGCCTTCGCGCCGTGGCCGGCCAGGTCCCGGGCGATCAGCCCGCCGAGATTCTTGGCGCCGCCTGCGATCAGGACGACCTTGTCTGCGAGCGTATGAGTAGCCACGGTTGACTCCTGTTTGCGTTGAATGAAGCTAGGAGTGTAGGCACGCGCGACGTGCCGGTCAGCCGGGCACGGCTGGATGAATTATCCAGAAAAACGATCCAATCAGGCATCCGGAACGGTGGGCTGCCCCACCGACGAACGCGACGAAATCCGCTCGACGCGACACGATGCACGGCCGCCGGGCCGTACGGTTCAGCGCGCGTACAGCGCGGCGTCGATCTTGCCAAGCAGCCACTGCATGCCGGCCAGATGCTGCTGGTCGTGGCTGCACAGGTAATGGACGAGACCGCGCACGGTCAGCGCGCCGTAGCCTTCGAACTCGCCGGTGCGCGCAAACTGCCCGGGCGTGAGGCGCGACACGAGGTTGAGCGTCTCGCGCCGCGCGTCGCGAATCGCCGCGAGCACGTCGGACGCGTACGCGGCGTCGTAGCGGCGCTCGAGCGCGAGCGCATCGCCGTCGACCGACACGAGCAGTGGGTGATCTTCGTCGAGCATCCGCCGCAGCCGCACGTGGTAGCCGTCGATTTCGATGTCGCGCACGTGGCAGAGCTGCCCGAGCGGCGAGAAATGCTCGCTCGGGATCCCGCTCCAGTCGTCGGGGGTCCAGCGCGCGTAGCCGTCCGGCACGGCGGCGAAATGGGCTTCGAGCTGACGGGGGAAATCGGCGAGTGCATCGAGCGTCGTCGGATTCATGCGGCGAACTCCGTGTCGGATGGAGACGGCGATAGCCCGGGTACGGGCGTGCCGCCGTCGTGGCGCGACTTCACGCTGAAGCCGTACGCCCCTTGCATGCGACGTCCACTTTCCGTGAAGAACAAACGTGCGGCGCGGCGCTCCGGCAGCTTACCAGCGCGGGCGGGTTCGTGCCGGTGCCGGCGCGTGGCTTGATAGAATGCGCGCGCTATGGATCTCGAAAGCATTCTCTACACGCAGGGCTTCGGCTCGCGCCGCCAGTGCCGCGGCCTGATCGAAACGGGCCGCGTCACCGTCGCGGGCGCGAGCGCGACCGACCCCGACGCGTCGTTCGACACCGACGGCCTCGTGTTCACGGTCGACGACACCGCGTGGCCGTTCCACGCCCGCGCGTATCTCGCGCTCAACAAGCCGGCCGGCTACGAGTGTTCGCGCGAGCCGCAACACCACGCGAGCGTGTTCAGCCTGCTGCCCGCGCCGCTCGTCGCACGCGGCGTGCAGTGCGTCGGCCGCCTCGACCAGGACACGACGGGCCTGCTGCTGCTGTCCGACGACGGCCAGTTCGTGCACGCGTACACGTCGCCGAAGCGCAAGGTGCCGAAAACCTACGTCGCCACCGTGCGCCACCCGCTCGACGACGCCCAGCTGGACGCACTGCGCGCCGGCGTGCAGCTCCACGGCGAGCCGAAGCCGATCGCGGCGGTCGCCGCCGACGCGCGCGACACGCACGCGCTCGCGCTGACCGTCCTCGAAGGCAAATATCATCAGGTGAAACGCATGGTCGCGGCCGCGAGCAATCGCGTCGAGGCGCTGCACCGCGAAAGCATCGGAGGGTTCAGGCTGCCGGACGACCTGGCGCCGGGCGCGTGGCGCTGGCTCGGGGAAGACGACCTTTCAGCCCTGCGCAATCCCGTCAAAACCCTGTAAGGGAAAATCCGCACGATCGTTCGATGTCGGGCCGCGTCGCGGCCGCCCGATCCCCCGCTATACTGAAATCACAAGCTGTACGAGCAGCAATGCAGGGGAGACATCATGAACTTCAACCATTCTTTCGAACTGTCGTACGTGACGATCGCGTTCGCGGTCGTGGGTGCCATCGTGATCGGCGCGCTGCTGGCCATGATGCACATGAAGCACAAATACCATCCGAACCTGATCGGCGCGCTGATCGGCGCGCTGTTGTGCTTCCTGCTGATCGAGGCGTTACCGGCGCTGACCTGACGCGCCGCCCGGCGCGAGCGTTTGAAGGAATTCGTCTACGGTCGGATAGCGCAACGTCACGCACAATTCGGCCTTGAGCCGCGCATTGGACAGGCGCCGCGACTCGCGCATGAACGACAGGAGCGCCGGCTCGAGTTGCTGCTCGGCGTCCGCGCGGCTGATCCGCGGCGGCGGCGGCAGGCCGAACACCTGCGCGACCCGGTCGAAATACTCTCCCATCCGCAGTTCGCTGTCGTCCGACGCGTGCACGGCGCGCGCCGGCTTGCCCCGCACGGCCGCACGACGCAGGATCGCCGCGAGATCGTCGGCGTGGATGTGGTTCGTGTAGACGTCGTCGGCCGCGTCGAGTGCCGGCGTGCCGCGCTCGAGCCGCGCGAGCGGCAACCGGTTCGCCGCGTAGATGCCGGGAATGCGCACGATGCGCGCGGACAGCACGCCGCGCACCGTCGCCGCCCGCAGCTGACGCTCGGCCGAGACGCGCCGGAACGCGCGCGGATTCGCGGGGCGCAGCGGCTGCGTTTCGTCGATTCGGGCGCCGCCGCAGTCGCCGTAGACGCCCGTCGTGCTGGCGTAGACGAGCGTCGGCGCGCGAAGGGCGTCGGGTACAATACGCGCTTCCCGCACCGGCACGCCGGCCTGTCGGGTCGCGGCGCGCAGCGTGCGGAGCCGGCCGACCGACGACACCGCCGGTGCGGACGGCCGCCGCGCAGGCACGGACAATGCGGCGATCAGCGCACGGGTGCGGCGATCGTCGCGGCCGTCGGATTGCGGCGGCGCGAGATGCAGGATCGTGCGGGCGAGGCCCGCGATACGTCCGAGCGTCGCCCGGCGATCGAGGTCGCCGACGAGCGGCGTCGCGCCTGCCGCGCGCAGTTCGTCGCGGCGGCCCGGATGGCTCGTCAGCGCGACGATGCGCAGGTTGCGGCGCGCATCGCGCCATTGCGCGACGCAGCGCAGGCCGACGTCGCCGCAGCCGACGATCAGGACGCGCGGCCGGCGCAGGATTCGAGTCGCGATCATGTTGGTTGCGAAATCAGTAGCCACCGTTGCGCGGCGCGCAACGGGTTTGCATTGTAGCTGCCGTGCGCGATATGCACGGTCCCCACATTTTGTTCTATTTGGTTCTATGGCATTCAACGTTACTCTCAAGCAAAGCGGCCGGCAGTTCCAGGTCGAGTCGGACGAAACCGTGCTGGCGGCGGCGCTGCGCCAGAACGTCCATCTGCCGTACGGGTGCAAGAACGGCGCGTGCGGCTCCTGCAAGGGCCAGATCGTGTCGGGCCAGATCGAACAGGGCCCGCACGCCGCGTCGGCACTGTCCAACGACGAGCGCACGCGCGGCCTCGCGCTGCTGTGCTGCTCGAAGGCGCAATGCGACCTCGAGATCGACGTGCGTGAAATCGCCGGTGTCGACGGCGTGCAGGTGAAGAAGCTGCCGTGCCGGATCGCCGCGCTCGAGCGCCGCGCCGACGACGTGATGGTCGTGAAGCTGCAGCTGCCGGCCAACGAGCGCCTGCAATACCTCGCGGGCCAGTACGTCGAGTTCATCCTGAAGGACGGCTCGCGACGCAGCTACTCGATGGCGAACGCGCCGCACGAGGAAGGCCCGATCGAGCTGCACATCCGCCACATGCCGGGCGGCAAGTTCACCGACCACGTGTTCGGCGCGATGAAGGAACGCGACATCCTGCGCTTCGAAGGCCCGCTCGGCACGTTCTTCCTGCGCGAGGACTCCGACAAGCCGATCGTGCTGCTCGCATCGGGCACCGGCTTCGCGCCGATCAAGGCGATCGTCGAGCACGTGAAGCACCGGGGCATCACGCGTCCGATGACGCTCTACTGGGGCGCACGCCGCAAGAAGGACATCTACCTCGGCGAGCTCGCCGAGCAATGGGCGCGCGAGATCCCGAACTTCAAGTACGTGCCGGTGCTGTCCGAGCCGGACGACGCCGACCAGTGGACCGGCCGCACCGGCTTCGTCCATCGCGCGGTGATCGAGGACCTGCCCGATCTGTCGGGCCACCAGGTGTACGCATGCGGCGCGCCGGTGATGGTCGAATCCGCACAGCGCGACTTCACGCAGCACCACGCGCTGCCGGCCGACGAGTTCTACGCGGACTCGTTCACGAGCGCCGCCGATCTCGCGCATCCGGTCTGAGCACCGGACGCGCCCGCGCGCCCCGCTGCGCGCCGCCGTGTCACATCCGTGGCATCGCGGCGGTTTACAGTGGGGCGCGGGATGCCTTATGCTTGCGCACATGAACCGCTTCCTGTCCGCACTTCGACGTCGCCGCTCGCCGCTCCGCCCGGATGCCGCCGGCTCGTCACGGACTCGCGCGTAACCTACTCCTCCGCTTCACCGGTTACGCACAAGCTGTTCGACCCACCAGCCACGGCCTTCCGTGGCTTTTTTATTGCCCGCTTACCTTTCAACGTCCGCTGGAGTCTGCTGCCATGCCCCTGAACGATTACCCGATCGACTCGCTGATGTACATCACGAACCGCCCCGACATCGTGTTTACGCACGGCAAGGGTTCGTGGCTCTACGATCACACGGGCAAGCGCTATCTGGACTTCATTCAGGGCTGGGCCGTCAACAGCCTCGGCCACTGCAACGACGGCATCGTCGAAGCGCTGAAGACGCAGGCGGAGAAGCTGCTGAACCCGTCGCCCGCGTTCTACAACGAACCGATGGCGAAGCTCGCCGGCCTGCTCACGCAGCACAGCGTATTCGACAAGGTGTTCTTCACGAACAGCGGCGCGGAAGCGAACGAAGGCGCGATCAAGCTCGCGCGCAAGTGGGGCCGCAAGTTCAAGAACGGCGCGTACGAGATCATCACGTTCGACCACAGCTTCCACGGCCGCACGCTCGCGACGATGTCGGCCAGCGGCAAGCCGGGCTGGGACACGATCTACGCACCGCAGGTGCCGGGCTTCCCGAAGGCCGAGCTGAACGACATCAACTCCGTCGAGAAGCTGATCACCGACAAGACCGTCGCGGTGATGCTCGAGCCGATCCAGGGCGAAGGCGGCGTGATCCCGGCCACGCGTGAATTCATGCAGGCGCTGCGCGCGCTGACGAAGCAGCACGACCTGCTGCTGATCGTCGACGAAGTGCAAAGCGGGTGCGGCCGCGCGGGCACGCTGTTCGCGTACGAGCTGTCCGGCATCGAGCCGGACATCATGACGCTCGCGAAGGGCATCGGCGGCGGTGCACCGCTCGGCGCGCTGCTGTCGAAGGCCGACGTCGCGGTGTTCGAGGCCGGCGACCAGGGCGGCACGTACAACGGCAACCCGCTGATGACGGCGGTCGGCTATTCGGTGATCTCGCAGCTCGTCGCGCCCGGCTTCCTCGAAGGCGTGCGCGAGCGCGCCGAATACCTGAAGCGCAGGCTGCTCGAACTGTCGGAGGAACGCGGCTTCGAGGGCGAACGCGGCGAAGGCCTGCTGCGCGCGCTGCTGCTCGGCAAGGACATCGGCCCGCAGATCGTCGAGAAGGCCCGCGACATGCAGCCCGACGGCCTGCTGCTGAACGCTGCGCGCCCGAACCTGCTGCGCTTCATGCCCGCGCTGAACGTCACGACCGAGGAAATCGACCAGATGATGGCGATGCTGCGGTCGATCCTCGACACGCTCTAAGGAAACCACCGCGATGGATGCCGCCGCCGATGCTGTCGCGATCCGCCCGTTCGAACGCACCGACACCGATGCCGTGCTGGCCGTGTGGCGCGATGCGTTCCCGCAGTACGACGAAGCCGGCGCGCC
Organism: Burkholderia sp. Bp9090; assembly: GCF_003857985.1. Classification (NCBI taxonomy): domain Bacteria; kingdom Pseudomonadati; phylum Pseudomonadota; class Betaproteobacteria; order Burkholderiales; family Burkholderiaceae; genus Burkholderia; species Burkholderia sp. Bp9090. The sequence continues at coordinate 1,499 of NZ_QTPV01000045.1, read as the reverse complement.
GCCGCACCGCGATCCGCTGCGCTCGATCGAGCTGAAGCTCGCGACGCAGCCGGAGCTGTTCTTCGTCGCGACGTGCGGCGCGCGGGTCGTCGGCACGCTGATGGCGGGTTTCGACGGACATCGCGGCTGGCTCTACTCGTTCGGCGTGTCGAACGACGCGCGGCGGCTCGGCATCGGCCGCGCGCTGATCGCGCATGCGGAACGCGCGCTCGCCGCGCGCGGCTGCCTGAAGATCAACCTGCAGGTGCTGCCCGGCAACGACGATGCATGCCGCTTCTATGCGGCGCTCGGCTATCGCGTCGAGGAACGCATCTCGTTCGGCAAGACGCTGCCGGCCGCGTGACGCCGCCGGCAGCCGCCACGTTCAGCGCGTGATCGGCCCCGCGTCCGGCAGCGGATTGCCGAGCGCGTCGGTCGGCACGGCCTGCTGCTCGAACGCCGCGAAATACGCGGCCCACTGCGACTCGCTCACGCGCACGATCAACGCGCCGTCCTGCCACACGTCGTTGTGATCGTTGTGGTCGTTGCCCGCGCGATGCAGGTAGTTCGCGCCTGTCGAACCCTGGTTCATGTGCGTGTCGTGGATGCCGTTGCCCTCCCTATACGTGCGGCCGAACACGACGACGTCGAGCCCCTGCGACTGCGCGGCATTGACGAGTCGCAGCAGCGACGGGATCGGCTCCGCGTTCTCGGTGCCGTCCATCACCGCGCTGGCACGCCATGCGCCCGTCTCGTTCAGGATGTCGCTGCGCAGATAGTCGAGCGCCGGCAGCGCGGTTTGCCCGGTGAGATCGGTATAGCCTTCGGCCGCGGCCGCGAGCGTCGCCGTGACCGGATGATGGAAATCGTAGACGAGCTTGTAGTTCAGCAGGTCGTCCGCGTCGTTGGTGCCGACGTTGATCGCGACGTCCCAGTCGCCGGACGGCAATGCGAGCGTCAGGTGGATGTGATACTGGATCTCGCTGCCGTGTGGCGAGCCTTTCAGCTGCGCCACCGACGTCACCTTCGCCTTCACGAAACCGTAATCCAGACTCATGGGTGCTCTCCGTGTCCCGATGAACCGACCATGCTACGCAGCCTGCGTGACGGTTGGTGGACGGCAGGTAGCGGACGGCGTTCGTGCTACCGTGTCCCGCACCGCATGGTCGGCGTCACGGTCGAATGCATGGAGTCGCATCCGCGTGCGCAGTTCGCCGCCGGGCGCGCCGCACGAAAAAAAGGCTGTCACGGTATCCCGTGACAGCCTTTCGAAAGCCCTTGCGCGGCACGCCGGCATCCGCCGCCGCGCCGGGCCCGCTCATTTACTCACCCAGATACGCAGCCCGCACCTTCGGATCGTCGAGCATCTGCTTGGCGTCGCCTTCCATCGTGACCGTGCCGGAATCCATCACGTAGCCGCGGTCGGCCGCCTGCAGCGCGAGCCGCGCGTTCTGCTCGACCAGCAGCACCGTGATGCCCTCCTTCGAGATCTCGCGCACCACTTCGAAGATCTTCTCGAC
>NZ_QTPV01000044.1:0-68325 GCF_003857985.1 Burkholderia sp. Bp9090 | reverse complement strand
ATAGATGATGACGCGATCGCCCTTGCCGATCCCGCGTTTCTTCAGCGCGTTCGCGAAGCGCGACACGCGTGCCAGCAGCTCGGCATAGGTGACGCGCGTGACGGTGCCGTCGTCGGCCTCGAAGATCACGGCGACGCGCTCGCCGTTGCCGGCTTCGACGTGGCGGTCGAGGCAGTTGTACGACGCGTTGAGTTCGCCGTCGTCGAACCACTTGTAGAACGGCGCGTCGCTCTCGTCGAGCACCTTCGTGAACGGCTTGTGCCAGCTGAGGCCCTCGCGCGCGAGACGCGCCCAGAAGCCTTCGTAATCCTGCTCGGCTTCGGCGGCCAGCGCGCGGTAGGCCGGCATGCCGGAGATGTTGGCGCGCTCGCGTGCGTCGGCCGACGGTTCGAAGATTCGGTGTTCCTGCAGGATCGATACGAGGGCAGTCAAGGTGTTCTCCGTGGAAATTGTTGGTGTGCGGCCTGACTGTTGAAACGCAACTTGCATGCCAATCGAACGGGTATTCGGCCGGAGCGGCGTGCGTGCGCGTTGCAGTGCGGTTCACGTAGATCGATATGCAGTGCAAAGCATAAAAAGACCAGGCACTCGGTGCGCTTGCCGGCCTGCGCGTTGCGTCGAAATGCAGCAGCGGGTGTTGCAGGCGTCAACACGGCACACGATACGCGGCGTGCACGCCGCTGGCCGGACGCCGCGCTACGCGATGAACGACCGGAGCGTGCCGAGCGCGTCGGATGCGCGAAGCCGCGCGAGCGCCGACGCCTCGATCTGCCGCACGCGTTCGGCGGACAGGTTCAACTGGCGGCCGATGTCGCGCAGCGAGCAGCCTTCGTCCGCGTGCAGTCCGTAGCGCAACCGCAGGACCGTCGCCTCGCGCGACGGCAGCCGGTCGATCGCGGCGGCGATCGTATGGCGCAACTGGGCGGCGCCGGCCGCGTCTTCGGGCGACGGCGACGACAGGTCGGGCGCGACGTCGGCGAACGTCATGTCGCCTTCCGGCGACACCGGCAAATCCGCCGACACCGGCTCCTTCACGATCGCCATCAGGTCGCGCACCTTGTCGACCGGCTCGCCCATGTGGACGGCCAGTTCGGCCGGCGTCGCGGCCGTGCCCGTGCGTTGCCGATGCTCGCGCGCGAGCCGCGTCAGCTTGTTCAGCGCGTCGACCGTATGCGTCGGCACGCGGATCGTGCGGCCGAGGTCGGCGAGCGCATGCGTGATCGCCTGCCGGATCCACCAGGTCGCGTAGGTCGAGAAACGGAAACCGCGCCGGTAGTCGTAGCGCTCGATCGCCTTCAACAGGCCGATGTTGCCTTCCTGGATCAGGTCGGCGAACGCCAGGCCGCGATCGGGATAGCGCTTCGCGATCGACACGACGAGCCGGAGGTTCGCGTCGAACAGTCCGGTCCTCGCCGGCTGCATCGCGCGCTCGATCGCGGCGAGCCGCGCATCGAGCGACGCGGTCGCGCCGGGCGGCAGCGCCGACGCCGGGGCATCGCGCACGATCGCGGCGCGTGCGTCGACGAACTCGGCCGCGCGCCGCGTCAGCGTCGGCCCGCAGGCCGGATGGGCGGCGATGCACGACGCGAGCCAGCCCGCGTGGTCGTCGTCGGTCGACCGCGCAAACGACGGCGGGACGCCCACGTCGGCCAGCATCCGCGCCAGCCGGCCCCGCAGCGCGCGCTGCCGGCATGCGCGCTTGCGCAACGGTTCGCTCATCCGTTCGAGTGCGCGGGCGGACAGGCTCACCGTGCCGAGCAGCGCCGCGACGTCGCGGACTTGCGCGCGATACGCGGCGGAAGCGCTGCCGCCCGACAGCAGCGCCGCGCGCATGCCGCCGGCGAGCGCGTCGATGCGGGCGAGCCGTGCCACGACGGCGTCGCGCCAGGCCGAATCCTCCGGTGGCGTCTCGTCGTCGCGTGCGGGTTCGCCGGTGGAAGCGGCCGTAGCGTCCGCATTGACCCTGTCCGCCGGGCGGTCGTCGCGCGGGCCGTCGGCGAGAAAGATCACGTAGGTCGATGCGGCGGTCCGGCATTCGGCGATCTCGGTGCGGATCGACACCAGCGCGTCGAGTGCATCGGGATCGCCGCACAGCACCGCGACCGACGCCGCGCGGCCGCGCTCGATGCGCTGCGCGTAGGTGAATTCCTCGTCGCGCGTGAGGAGCGGTGTCGTGCCCATCTCGCGCAGGTACAGCCGGACCGGGTCGGTCGTGCGCGGCGCGAGCAGGTCGGCCGCGGCGAGCGTGCCGGCGCCGTCGGCCCATGCACGCGCGGGCGGCGCGGGCCGGAAGTAGCGGTCGAGCGTCCAGCCGCTCGCGGTATCGGCGCTGTCGCACACCGCGATGCCGAGTTCGGCGAGCACCGCGGCGGCGGCATCGATGCCGCTGTCGCCCGCATCGTCGTCGGGCAGCGCGTCGATGATGTCGCCGCGCGTGACGAAGCCGCGCGACAGGCCGGTCGCGATCAGCGCGTGCAGATGCGCGACGGCGTGCGGCGGCGCGCCGTCGTCGATGCCGGCCGCGGGCGCCGGTGCGTGCCGCGCCGGCATCCCGTCGCGCGACGCGTCACGCGCGCTTCGCATACACGTTGCACCAGCCGTCCGCCGCGACCAGCTTGCCGCCGAACATCGGACACGTGCCGGCGGCATCCGCCGCTTCGCCCTTGTAGAAGCGGCAGTTCACGCAGCGCTGGCCGGCCTGGTATTTCGGGAACTGCGCGGCGTCGACGCTGGACGCACGCGCGCGATAGCCGAGCGTCTTCGCGGCGGCGTCGTTCTCGTCGACGAGCGGCGGCGCCGCGAGTGCCGTGCGTGCGGCGGCGAGCGTCGCGCACAGGCCGATGGTATGGATGATGAAGGTTCTGCGGGAGGTCGGGTACGTCACGGTCGTTTCCTGGTGAAGATGAAATCGTGGGGAAGGGCGCGGCCCGCATCGCGTGGCGGAGCCGCTTGCCCCGGTGTTACTGGCTCGCGTCCTTGTGCGCGGCGGGACCGGCGATGAGCGGCGCGGTCGATGCGTGGGCGGTATCGGCCGTCAGCTTGCTCTTGCCGGCGGCATAGCCGTTCGACGCGAGCAGGAAGGCCATCAGGTCCGCGTAGTCTTCGTCCTTCAGCTTGCCGGGCTGGTCCGCCGGCATGTTGGTCGCCATGTAGCCGAACACGCCGCCGATCGTCAGGTGCGAATGCGACAGCGGCGCGAACGACGGGCCGCTCAGCGCGGGCGCGGTGTTGCCTTCGAGGTCGGCGCCGTGGCACTTCGCGCACGCATTGCCGTAGATTTCCTTGCCGTGTGCGACCTGGGCCGCGTCGAACGTCGGCGCGGCGTCGCCGGTGCTCGCGGCGACGCGGATGAAGCCGCCTGCGGGCACGTTGCGCGCGCGCAGCAGGCTACCGGGCGCGCGGCCTGCGCTCGCCGTCGCGCCGTCGAGGAAACGCGACGGCGTGCTCGACTGGTGCGCTTCGAGCGCGCTGCCGGGCAGTGCCCACTTGCGGGTCAGCGCGGCCAGCCGGCCGTTGTCCTTCATCCGCGTGAGTGCCGCGTCGATCCGCTGCTGCAACGCGGCCGAGCGCGGCGCGAACGCGAACGTGAGCTGCCACTCCGCATACGGCGACGCGGTCGCGCCGATGCGGAACGCCTGTTTCGGATGCGCGGCCTGGTACGCGACGACCGCCGGATACCAGACGATCGCGCGATGCGCGCGGCCGCGGGCGACCGCGTCGACTGTTTGCTCGGACGTGTTCTCGAGATCGAAGCGCGCGTTCTTCTGCTGCACCGCGATCAGTTGCGCGGGGCTCGCGTAGGTGGCCGCGACGATTTCCCGGCCGGTCGGCGGCGTGCCGGCGTCGCGGCGCGTGACGCTCACGTAGCCCGAGCGCAGGTAGCCCTGCGAGAACAGCAGCTTCGTGTCGGATGCGTCGGCGATGGCCGAGCGCGGGAAGCCGGCGAGCACGTCGCAATCGCGTTCGAGGATGCCGGCCAGTTCGTGCGCGGATACGCCGTCGTCGTCGCTGCCGCCCGCGTCGTGTGCGGCGAAGCTGGCGGCGATGCCGGCCGTGCGGAACACCTCGCGGGCGACCGCCTTGTCGAGCGCGGCCGTCGGCGTGCCGGGCAGCGAGCAGACGCGTACCGCCGTCGCGGCCGTGGACGGCACCGGGGTCAGCGCCGTGCCTGCCGCGAGCGCACTGGCCACGGCGAGGCGGGAAAGTCGGAGGTTCATGATCGTACGCTCGGTTGAAAAGGAGAAGGGAGGCGGCACCCGCGCCGGCGGCGCGGGTGCGATGCGGTTGAACGGACGTCGATCAGCCGCGGTCGAGGGCGAACACGTACAGCGTGCCGCCGCGCGGCACGTCGTCCGCCGCCTTGGCCATCGGGCCGCCCCAGATCGGGTTGGCGCCGCCGTAGCCGGCGAGCACTGCTACGTACTCCTTGCCGTCGACTTCGAAGACGGACGGCTGCGCGATGATCCCGCTCGCGAGCTTCGGGCTCTCCCACAGCACCTTGCCGGTCGACACGTCGAACGCGTACAGGTGGCCGTCGAGCGAGCCGCTGAACGCGAGGCCGCTGGCGGTCGTCGCGACGCCGCCGTTCCACGGCAGCTTGCTCCAGTGGCTCCACACCTTCTTGCCGGTGTTCACGTCGATCGCCTGGAGTTCGCCGTAGCCTTCGCTGCCCGGCTCCGGCTTGATCTCGAAGCCTTCGCCGAGATACGGCAGCCCTTCCATGTAGTTGACCGACTTGCCCGACAGGCTCATGCACGCATGCAGCGCCGGGACGATCGCGAGATGGCGCACGGGGTCGTACGACATCGACCACCAGTTCTTGCCGCCGAGGAAGCTCGGGCACGTGTCGATCGTCGTGCCGACCTTCGGATACTTCGCGGGATCCTGGATCGGCGCGCCGTCTTCCGTGTAGCCGGTGACCGACGTGGCCTTCACGAACGGCTCCGCATAGATCAGCTTGCCGGTGTCGCGGTCGATCGCATGGAAGTAGCCGTTGCGGTCGGCATGGACGATCGCGTCGTGTTCCTTGCCCTTGTACTTGATCGTCGCGAGCACCGGTGTGTTGACGCCGTCGTAGTCCCAGGTGTCGTGCTTGGTGTACTGGTAGTGCCACTTGAGGTCGCCGTTCTTCGGATCCAGCGCGAGCAGCGAATCGGAGTACAGGTTGTCGCCCGGCCGCAGGTCTGCGAGCCACGGCCCCGGGTTGCCGACGCCCCAGTACAGCGTGCGCGTCGCCGCGTCGTAGGTGCCGGTCAGCCAGGCCGGTGCGCCGCCGTGCGCCTGCATGCCGTCGGGCCAGGTATCGGCGTGCTTCTCGCCCTGGCCGGGGATCGTGAAGCGCTTCCACAGCAGCGTGCCGTCGTTCGGGCTGAGCGCCGCGATGAAGCCGCGTGCGCCGTATTCGCCGCCCGAGCTGCCGACCACGATCGCGCCGTCGAGCGCGAGCGGGGCGAGCGAGAACGCGTAGCCGAGCCCTGGTTCGAACATCTGCTTCTTCCACACGAGCGCGCCGGTCTGCGCGTCGAGCGCGGCCACCTCGCCGCTCAGCATCGCGACGTAGACGTTCTTGCCGTATAGCGCGACGCCGCGGTTCACGACGTCGCAGCAGGCCGTCTTGAACGATTCCGCGCCGAGCTTCGGTTCGTATTTCCACAGCTGTGCGCCGGTGGCCGCGTCGAACGCATACACGTTGTCCTTCGGCGTGGTCACGAACAGGTAGCGGCCGTTGACGATCGGCGTGGCCTCGAAACCCTGCTTCAGCTCGGCCGGAAACTTGTAGCTCCACGCCTGCGTGAGCTGCTTCACGTTCGACGCGTCGATCTGCTTGAGCGGCGAATGCGCCTGGCCGCTGTACGTGCGGTAGTAGGTGAGCCAGCCCGGATCGCGTTGTGCATCCGTGAGCCGCTGATACGTGACGGCCGGATAATCCGCGGCAGCGTCCACCAGGCCGGGATTCAAGGCGATCGCCGCCGCCGCCGCGATGCCGATCGTTGCCAGTCGGCTCGTCGAAGCCGAGAGTTTTTTCATGGTTGTCTCCTGAGTCATTGTGGTCGCACCGCGGCCAACACATGGCCGGGCCGGCAGGGTGGGGATCCGGGTCCAGTGCGCAGCCAGTCACGCAAATCGCATGCCACTGCGGCGCGCGCCTTGCCGCGCAAGGCGCAGCGGCCGATTGCGCGCGTTGCGGCGACGCGGGCGGCGCGGCGCGGCTGATCCGCGGGTGTTGCGTTCGGGGACAGCCGCGGGCCGAGTGTTGCGAAACATGACAACGCCGTGAGCGGACGGGAGCCGCGCGCATGCGATACGTGGCGCACGGCCAATCGCGGCGGTCATGCGCGAGGGCATGCCTGAATGGATGACGGTGCGGCGCAGGGACGGCGATCGTCGTCGACTGTGTGAGTCGATGGCGCGCCGTTACCCGGTGCGACGCACGCATGCAACGGACCGCGCGCCCGCGGCGGCGCGCTCGATCCGAACGACGATCGTGCATACGACTGCGCGAGCGCCGCACCGTTGATCCAAATTGACACAGGTGCAACAGCGGTGGCACGAACTGCAACAGGTCGGCGGTTGCATATCGACGCGTGGCGGCTTCAACCTGCGCCGGCCGGGCGATGCGGGCATCGGCATGCTTCTTGCCGTTCGAACCGGCAACGATTCCGCGCAGCGAGAAACCACCATGCCCGTCCCGATGCCGTTCGATGCCAATCGCAGGTCCGACCGCCGCCGCGTGGTTGCGCTCGCATACGGCATCGCGCCGGTCGGCGCGGATGCCGCGACGAGCGCGATGTCGCAGGCCGTGCGCGCACGCGAACCGCTGCACGCGGTCGCGCTGGCGGTATTCGCCGTCCATGCGGCCATCACGGTCGCGCTGTGGCATGCGTGGGTGCCCGCTGCACGCCCGACGCTAGCCCGTGCGCTCGCCGTCGAAGTGGACGCGAGCGAATCCGCGCGGGTGGCCGAACCGGGCGAGCAGCGCCGTACGGATGGCGCAACACCGGTTCCTCCCGTGCAGGGGCCTTCGCATGCGCGCCGCGAAACGTTCATGCCTCGGGAGATTCGGCCGAACCCGACGGTGCCGCGTCGGGTCGATCGCACAAGTCCTTCGCGCCAGCCCCCGGCCGCAACCGCCGTGGCGCGGCCGGACGGCGAATTGCAGCGAGCCGGGGCGGTACCGGAACCGGCGTCGCCGGCCGCCGCACACGCATCGGCCGATACCGCGACGGTGCCTGCGCACGCGGCGCCCGCCGCACCATCGGCAACCGCGCCCGAACCCGTCACCGCACCGCGGTTCGCGGCTGCGTACCTGCGCAATCCCGCGCCCGACTATCCGGACGTCGCGCAGCGGCGCGGCTGGGAAGGCACCGCGTTGCTGAACGTGCATGTGCTCGCGAGCGGCCGGCCCGACCAGGTCCTGCTGTCGGCGAGCAGCGGACACGACGCGCTCGACGAGGCGGCCGTCGCGGCGGTCACGGACTGGCGCTTCGTGCCGGCGAAACGCGGCACGGAATCGATCGACGGCTGGGTCAGGGTGCCGGTCGTGTTCAAACTCGGAAACTAGGGAGTCCTTCATGCCTGACTACATCCACTACGCGGTTGTCAGTGCGTTTGCGCTTCTTGCGGTGCTGTCGGCGCTCACCTGGACGCTGATCACCGTGAAGGCGCTGCTGTATGCGCGCGTCGCGCTCGGCAACCGCCGCTTTGCCGCGGGCCGCGGCGATCGCGCGGCACTGTCGATGCCGACGGACGACGAGGCGGCCGCCAGCTCCAACGCGCGCCTGCAGCGCGCCGTGTGCGCCGCATTGCGCGATCTCGACGCACCCGAGCCGCACGCCCCGGCCACATTGGTTGCGTGGGACCGCCGCGACCTGCTCGAACGCACGCTCGCGCGCGCGATCCGGCGCGAACGGCGGCCGCTCGAGCGCGGGCTCACCGTGCTCGCGTCGATTGCGAACGTCGCGCCGTTCGTCGGGCTGTTCGGCACCGTGTTCGGCATCGTCCACACGTTGCAGTCGATGACGGCGTCGGCCACGAACGGCATCGATGCGATCGCGGGGCCGATCGGCCAGGCGCTGGTCGCGACCGGGATCGGGATCGGCGTCGCGATTCCGGCGGTGCTGGCTTACAACCTGTTCCTGCGGCAGCTCAAGACCGTGACGGCCGGGCTCGACGAGTTCGGGCAGGACCTGATCGCGCTGGCCGAACAGCGCCGCTTCCGGATCGACGCGCCGGTGCATGCCGCGCTGCCGGCGGCAAGCAATGCGGGCGTGCGCCGGGCGGCCGTATGAGGACGGACGAGCGCGAAGCCGACGCGGGCGAACCGCTCGGCGAGATCAACGTGACGCCGCTCGTGGACGTCGTCCTCGTGTTGCTGGTGATCTTCATGGTCGCGGCGCCGCTGATGACGCATGCGATCCGCGTCGACCTGCCGAAGGCAGCCGCGCCCGCGCGCGACCCGCGTGCAGCGACCGTCACCGTGACCGTCGACGCGCGCGGCGCGGTCCGGATCGACGGCACGCCGGCCGCGCCGGCCGAGGTCGAAGCCGTGCTGGCACGCCGCGTCGCGCACGACCCGCAGACGAGCGTGAGCCTGCACGCGGACCGCAACGAGCCGTTCGGCACCGTGGCCGGCGTCATCGCGTCGATCGGACGCGCGCGTGTTGCGCATGTCGCGATCGCGACGGCGGACGGCGCTGCCGGGCCGGCGCCATGAAGCGAACGACGTCAGCGGAGATACGCGTCGACCTGTCGATATGGACAACGATATAAAAACGCAAAGACAAGAATGGAGGAGACGTGGAGATGAAGGAAACCGATGGGGCGAAGCGCCGCTTCGCCGCTCGGCGCGCGGGCGTGACGCTGTGCTTCGGCGGCATGCTCGGCGGCTGGCTCGCGCCCGCGTCGGCGCAGGTCGAACCGGCCGGCAACGCCGATGCGCCGACGCTCGCGCCGATCGTCGTCGTCGGCACGACGCCGCTGCTCGGGATCGGCACGCCGCTCTCGCGCGTGCCGGCCAACGTGCAGACGATTCGCGGCGAGGACCTCGCGCGCCAGCACGACAGCGTGCTGACCGACTACTTCGAGAAGAACGTCTCGAGCGTCGACATCAACGAGGCACAGGGCAATCCGTACCAGACGGATGTGAACTACCGCGGCTTCACCGCGTCGCCGGTGGTCGGCACGCCGCAGGGGCTGTCGGTGTTCGTCGACGGCGTGCGGGTCAACGAGCCGTTCGGCGACGTCGTGAACTGGGATCTGATCCCGCAGGCGGCGATCGACACGATGCAGCTGATCCCCGGTTCCAATCCGACCTACGGCCTCAACACGCTCGGCGGCGCGCTCGCGATCACGACGAAGAACGGCAGGACGAGCCCGGGCGGCGCCGCGCAGGTATCGATCGGATCGTGGGGACGCAAGACCGCGCAGATCGAGCAGGGCGGACGCATCGGCAGCCACCTCGACTATTACGTGACGGGCAACGTCGCGAACGACAACGGCTGGGCCGATCACAACGCGAGCCGCGTGCGGCAGGGCTTCGGCAAGCTGCGCTACACGGACGCCGATACGACGCTGTCGATCTCGGCCGGCGGCGCGGACAACGCGCTGCAAGGCTCGCAGACGATTCCGCGCACGTTTCTCGACAATCGCGCGCAGGCCTACACCTATCCCGACCTGAACCGCAACAGCGCCGCGTACGTCACCGTGGCGGGCGACCATTCGTTCGGCGACCACGTGCAGCTGAGCGGCAACGTCTATTACCGGCACTATCGCAACACCAACATCAGCAGCAACGTGAACGACGATTTCGGCAGCGTCGACGGCAGCGGCGCCACCGACACCGTGCAGGCGACCAACGCCCGCTCGGTGATCGCGACCGACAGCTACGGCACGAACCTGCAGCTGACGCTGCTCGGCAAGCTCGCCGGCATGGACAACCAGTTCGTGGCGGGCGCATCCGCCGATCTCGCGAACTCGGGGTTCGAGCAATCGTCGCAGGATGCGATGTTCACGGCGACGCGCGCGACGGTCGGCATCGGCGACTTCACGCAGACGACGCGCGCGAAGACGCGCAACGCGAACTACGGTGTCTACTTCGACGACACGCTCGCGCTGACGCGGCAATGGTCGCTGACGCTGGCCGGGCGCTACAACGTGTCGCGCGCGGCGATCGAGGACGTGAGCGGCCTGCAGCCGCTGCTGACCGCGCGCCATACGTTCGCGCGGTTCAATCCGGCCGTCGGCGTCACGTGGAATCCGGCGCCGGGCTTCACCGCGTATGCGACGTACAACGAAGGAATGCGCTCGCCGACCGCGATCGAGCTCGCGTGCGCCGATCCGGCCGCGCCGTGCTCGTTGCCGAACGACTTTCTCGCCGATCCGGCGCTAAAGCCCGTGATCGCGAAGACGATCGAGCTGGGCGCGCGCGGCCGGGTGGGCCAGGCGACGACGTGGAGCGCGGCCGTCTACCGCACGACGCTCGACGACGACATCCAGTTCATCAGCAGCAACGGCGGCGCGAGCACGCTCGGTTATTTCCAGAACGTCGGCAAGACGCGCCGGCAAGGCTTCGAACTCGCGGGCCATACGCGGCTCGGGCCGCTCGGCATCGGCATCAGCTACAGCTATGTCGACGCCAGCTACCGCTCGACGTGGACCGAAAGCAGCGCGAGCAATTCGAGCGCCGATGCGCGCGGCAACATCGTCGTCCGCTCCGGCGACCGCATTCCGGGGATTCCGTCGAGCACCGTGAAGCTGCGGCTCGACTATGCGGCGACGCCGACTTGGACCGTCGGCACCCGCATCACGTATCGCAGCGGCGTGTTCGCGCGCGGCGACGAGAACAACCAGGACGAAAATGGCAAGGTGCCCGGCTATTTCCTCATCGACCTCGACACGACCTGGCAAGTCACGAAGCAGCTGCAACTGTTCGCGTCGGTGACCAACCTGCTCGACAAGCGCTATGCGAGCTTCGGGATGCTCGGCCGGAACGTATTCAATGGTCCTAACCATTCGTTCGACGGGTTCAATGCCGTCAACGAACAGTTCGTCGGGCCGGGCGCGCCGCGCGGCGCGTGGGTCGGCGCGCGCTATGCGTGGGACTGAACGGGCGGCTCGGCGTGTTGCGGTGCGACTGCCGCCGTGACGTCGAGCATCTTGCGTACCGCGTGGGCAACGCCACGCGCGAGCGCAGCATCGCTCGCGAGATGCCCGGCCGGCACGCGCTCGACGATGGCGGCCGGCACCGCGCGCGAGAGTCGATCGACGTTGTCGACCGGGCACACGCGGTCGCGCGTGCCGTGCACCGCATGTATCGGCACGCCGGCTTGCGCGGCCTGCCGGGCGAGCGCCAGCAAGCGGCGTTCGCCGAGCCAGCAATGGCGTTGCAGGTAGTGCGCCTGGATCCGGTACTTGTCGATCAGCCGGTCGATCGCGGCTTGCGTCGGCCGCGCGCCGCGCGCCGGCCGCCCGGTCAGGATCGCGTCTTCATACGCGTTCCATGCGAGCGCGACCGCGCGCTGCCGCGCCGCGCCGGCGCCCGGCTGGAGACGCCGCGCGCAGCAGGCGATCAGGCGATCGGCGCGCGCGGTGCCGGCGGCGGCCGTCAGGCGCTGCCAGGCCCGCGGCGCCCGTGCGCGTGCACCGACGAACAGGCCGCGCACTTCGCGCGAAGACGTGAGGAACAACCCGCGCAGCACGACGCCGGTGACGCGCGACGGATGCCGTCCCGCGTAGGCGAGCGCGAGCGCCGCGCCCCACGACCCGCCGACGACGCCCCAGCGTGTGATGCCGAGCCGCGCGCGCAGCGCGTCGAGATCGCCGATCAGTCGCATCGTGTCGTTGTGACGCAGGCCGCCGCGCGGCGTCGACGCACCCGCGCCGCGCTGGTCGACCAGCACGACGCGTGTGCGCGTCAGGTCGAACAGGTGCAGCACGGCCGGCCGGCTGCCGCTGCCGGGCCCGCCGTGCAGCACGACGACCGGAGCGCCGCGCGGATTGCCGGCTTCAGTCCACGCGATCGTGCATGCATCGCGGGACAGGCGGCGCACGGGGAGGGCGGAGCGTTGGCTGCGTGATGGCGACATGTCGGCCGGGTATAGACGGAGAGGGAAAGGCAATCGCGCGATGCGGCCGCGCCCGACCCGTATGAAGCCAGATTCGCGCCGGCGATGAAGATAGGGATTCGTCCGGGTGGCGGCACGCGTGCGTTTCACGTTATCACGTCGATCACGCGCTCGGGACGCCGCATCGACGGCAAGCCAGTGCCGTCATTTCATTTTCCTTTCAATTTCGGTCGGCGCGGCGATGCAACGAAACCAGATCGTGCGCGCATCCCGTCGTGGCCCGATGTTTGCTTGCATCAAGGGCAAAGAGTCCGGCAGCGACCGGAAGGATCCCCGGAGGAGACAATGCGCGATGACGTTCATCCGACGGCCAACGCACGGGCCACGCATGCGCCCGGCTGGCCGACGCCGACGATCCAGAAGTCCCATGAGCGGTCCGAGACGTTCGGCCTGCAGGCGTCGGCACGTCCCGACTACGACCTGCTGTCCGGCGCCGCGCTGGCGCTCAAGCGCGAGCAGAACCGCGTGCTGTGCGTGCATGCGATGCCCGTGATGGAGACGCTGCACGAGCAGATCGTCAATACGCAGAGCATGATCGTGCTGACCGATGCGGAAGGGCTGATCCTGCATTCGATCGGCGACGACGATTTCCTGCGGCGCGCGGAGCGGGTCGCGCTGCGCCCCGGCGCGAACTGGGCCGAGAACCGGCAGGGCACCAACGCGATCGGCACCGCGCTCGCGGAGCTGTGTCCGATGGTCGTGCACGGCGACCAGCACTTCCTGGCCGCGAACCATTTCCTGACCTGCTCGAGCGTGCCGATTCTCGATCCGTACGGCGACGCGATCGGCGTGCTCGACGTGACGGGCGACCACCGCAGCTATCACCAGCACACGATGGCGCTCGCGAAGATGTCGGTGCAGATGATCGAGAACCACCTGTTCACGACGACCTTCCAGGAGACGCTGCAGGTGTCGTTCCACGGCCGCCCCGAATTCCTCGGCACGCTGATGGAAGGGATCGTCGCGTTCACCGCGGACGGCCGCTTCCTGTCGGCCAACCGCAGCGCGCAGTTCCAGCTCGGGATGCCGCTCGCCGCGCTGCGCGCGCATACGCTCGCGTCGCTGTTCGACGTGACGAGCGCGCAACTGATCGACCGGATGCGCGCGAGCACCGAGCCGCACGTGTCGCTGAACCTCGGCAACGGCGCGGTGGTCTGCGCGCGAGTGCAGTTCCGGCGTGCGTTGCGGGCCGAGGGCAGCCGGCCCGCCGAGGTGCACGACGGCGCCGCCCCCGCCGCGCGGCCGCCTGCCGCGCAGGGCGCGGCAAGCCTGTCGCGCCTCAGCTATCTCGACACCGGCGATCCGCAGGTCGCGGCGGTGATCGCGAAGGTCCGCAAGGTGATCGGCAAGGACATTCCGGTGCTGATCACCGGCGAAACCGGCACCGGCAAGGAACTGCTCGCGCAGGCGATCCACAACGACTCGCCGCGCCGCGACGGGCCGTTCGTCGCCGTCAACTGCGCGTCGATTCCGGAGACGCTGATCGAATCCGAATTGTTCGGCTATGAGGAGGGCGCGTTTACCGGCGCCCGCCGCAAGGGCGCGACCGGCAAGCTGCTGCAGGCCAACGGCGGCACGCTGTTTCTCGACGAAATCGGCGACATGCCGTATCCGCTGCAGGTGCGGCTGCTGCGCGTGCTGCAGGAGCGCATCGTCAATCCGCTCGGCTCGACGAAGGCGATCGGCGTCGACATCGCGATCATCTGCGCGACCCACCGCGACCTGCGCGAGATGATCGCGCAGAACCGCTTCCGCGAGGACCTGTACTACCGGCTCAACGGCCTCGTCGTACGGCTGCCGCCGCTGCGCGACCGCACGGACCTCGCGGTGGTCGTCCAGAAGATGCTGCAGCGGGAGACGCTGTCGGGGCCCGGCCGCCGGCCGTTGAGCGTCGCGCCCGACGTGATGGCGCTGTTCGAGCGTTGCGCGTGGCCGGGCAACTTCCGGCAGCTCGCGAACCTGCTGCGCACCGCGGCCGCGATGGTCGACGACGACTGCGAGATCCGCTGCGAGCATTTGCCGGACGACTTCTTCGACGACGTGCGGCGCGACTGTGGCGCGGCGGCGCAGGGCGCCGCTGCGCCGCCAGCGCTCGCAGCGGAAGCGCCCGTGCCCGCGTTCGCGAACGCGACCGCGGCCGGTGATGCGCGGTTGCAGGACGTGGCCGCATCCGCGATCGCGGCCGCGCTCGCGCGTCATGGCGGCAACGTGTCCGCCGCCGCACGCGCGCTCGGCGTGTCGCGCAACACGATCTACCGCAAGATGCCGGCCGCCGGGCCGGATGCGCTGGAGCCGGACGAACCCTGACGGAAGCCGCGACTGTCACACCGGTGTGTCAGGTTGCAACACCCGGTGTTCAAGGATTCAACACTTGCTCACCAGGCCGCGCGCATCGTGAACCGTCGCTCGACGGATTCTGAAATGTTTATGTCGGTCAATCGTAAGGATTTCGGTGCCGTGACCACCCGGCGGTGGCCGCACGCCTGCGCACACCGCCGCGCGACGCAAATCCGGCCCCGGCACGCTCCTTGCTGAATGGGTATCGGCCGCTCGATCGATGCGGTTTGTTCGACTCACCAACTCAACAAGGAGACACATCATGCAGTGGACCACCCCGGCTTATACCGACCTGCGTTTCGGTTTCGAAATCACGATGTACATCGCCAACCGCTGATCGACGCGCGCAGTGCCGCCCGCATCGACGGACACGATGCGGGCGGCACCCGGAGCACACGCAGATGAAGATCAAGATACTCGGCTCGGGCGCCGGCGGCGGACTGCCGCAATGGAACTGCAACTGCGGCAACTGCCGTCGCGCGCGGGCCGGCACCGACGGCATCGTGCCGCGCACGCAATCGTCGATCGCCGTCAGCGGCGACGGCAGCGACTGGGTGCTGGTGAACGCGTCGCCGGACATCCTCGCGCAACTGCGCGCCGCCCCCGACCTGCAGCCCGCCCGCGCGATCCGCGACAGCGCGATCGTCGCCGTCGTGCTGTGCGACGCGCAGATCGATCACGTGACGGGCCTGCTGATGCTGCGCGAACGCACGTCGCCGCTGCCGCTGTACGCGAGCGCACCGGTGCTCGACGATCTGTCGACCGGGCTGCCGCTCGTGCCGCTGCTCGGCCACTACTGCGGGGTCGACGTCCACCCGATCGCGCCGGGCCAGCCGTTCGCGATCGCGGGCGCCGGCGGTCTTCGCTTCACCGCCGTGCCGGTCGACAGCAAGCCGCCGCCGTATTCGCCGCGCCGCGAGGCGAGCGTGCCGGGCGACAACATCGCACTCCTGATCGAAGATACGGCGACCGGCCGGCACGCGTTCTACGCGCCGGGGCTCGCCGACGTCGACGACGGCGCGCGCGCCGCGATGCGCGACGCCGATCTCGTGCTGGTGGACGGCACCTTCTGGACCGGCACCGAGATGATCGACCTCGGCCTGTCGTCGAAGCACGCGGCCGACATGGGGCATCTCGCGCAGTGCGGCGACGCGGCGCGGCCCGGGATGATCGAGCAGTTGCGGCAGTTGCCGGCGCACACGCGCAAGGTCCTCACGCACATCAACAACACGAATCCGATTCTCGACCCAGGTTCCGCGCAGTGCGCGCAGTTGCGCGAGCACGGCATCGAGGTCGCCCACGACGGCATGCAATTCGAGGTCTGACCATGAACGCACCGATTCCCGCCGCCGCGTTGCACGCGACGCCCTGGAGTGCGCAGGAGTTCGAGGCGCGCCTGCGCGCGCTCGAATCGCGCTACCACATCCATCATCCGTTCAACCGGCGCTTGAACACCGGCGCGTGCTCGCCGGCGCAGATCCGCGGCTGGGTCGCGAACCGCTTCTACTATCAGGTCAGCATTCCGCTGAAGGACGCGGCGATCCTGTCCAACTGCCCGGACCGCGACACGCGCCGGCTGTGGGTCGAGCGGATTCTCGACCACGACGGTCACGGCGGCCAGGAAGGCGGGATCGAGGCCTGGGCGCGGCTCGGCGAGGCGGTCGGCATCGAGCGCGCGGAGCTGTGGTCGCTCGCGCACGTGCTGCCCGGCGTGCGGTTCGCGGTCGACGCCTACGTCAATTTCGCGCGGCACGCGCCGTGGCAGGAGGCCGTGTGCTCGTCGCTGACCGAGATGTTCGCGCCGCAGATCCACCTCGACCGGCTCGCGGGCTGGCCATCCCACTATCCGTGGATCGAGGCGGACGGGCTGCAGTATTTCCGCAGCCGCGTGCCGCTGGCGCAGCGCGACGTCGAACACGGGCTCGCGGTGACGCTGAGCCATTTCACGACACCGGACGCGCAGCGGCGCGCGCTAGACATCCTGTCGTTCAAGCTGGATGTGCTGTGGTCGATTCTCGACGCGATTGAAAAGGCGTACCCCGCATGAACTCCAACGAAGCCGTCAGCGGCGTGCCGCTGCGCCCCGCGCTGAGGGGTATGTACCGCCTGCAGTGGGAGGCGGCCCAGGATGCGTACGTGCTCCTGTATCCGGAAGGCATGGTCCGGCTCAACCCGAGCGCGGGCGAGATCCTCGCGCGCTGCGACGGCAAGCGCGAGCTCGACGACATCATCGACGAGCTCGAGCGGCTGTTCAGCACGTCGGATCTCGCGTCGGACGTCTATCGCTTCCTCGATCATGCGCGACTGCGCGGCTGGCTCGACTGACATGGACATGACACCGCCTCCGAACCGCCCGAGCGCGCCGCTGTGGCTGCTCGCCGAGCTCACGTACCGCTGTCCGCTGCACTGCGCGTTCTGCTACAACCCCGTCGACTTCGCGACGCACGGCGCGGAGCTCGACACCGACGCGTGGCGCACGGTGATCAGCGACGCGCGCGCGCTCGGCGCCGCGCAGATCGGCTTTTCCGGCGGCGAACCGCTGCAGCGCGACGATCTGGAGGTGCTGGTCGAGCATGCGCGGTCGCTGGGTTTCTATACCAACCTGATCACGTCGGGCGTGGGCCTGAATGCCACGCGCATCGGCCGGCTCAAGGCGGCCGGGCTCGATCATGTCCAGTTGTCGCTGCAGGATTCGACGCGCGAGCTGAACGACTTCCTGACCAGCACGCGCACGTTCGACCTCAAGCGCGGCGTCGGGCGGCTGATCAAGTCGCATGGCTATCCGATGGTGCTGAACTGCGTGCTGCACCGGTACAACCTGCCGCACGTCGGCCAGATCATCGAGATGGCGCTCGACCTCGGCGCGGATTTTCTCGAGCTTGCCAACACGCAGTATTACGGCTGGGCGATGCTGAATCGCGACCAGCTGATGCCGACCGCCGAACAGTTGCGCGAAGCGGAGGAAACGGTCAACCGCTACCGGAAGCTCGTCGGCGAACGGTGCAAGATCCTGTTCGTCGTGCCCGACTACTTCGAGCAGCGGCCGAAGGCCTGCATGAACGGCTGGGGCTCGGTGTTCCTCGGCGTCGCGCCGGACGGCACCGCGCTGCCGTGCCATGCCGCGCGCGGGTTGCCGGGCCTCGCGCTGCCGAACGTGCGCGACCGGTCGCTGCAGGAGATCTGGTACGACAGCGACGCATTCAACGCGTTTCGCGGCGACGGGTGGATGCGCGATCCGTGCCGCACCTGCGACGAGCGTCACACGGATCACGGCGGGTGCCGCTGCCAGGCGTACATGCTGGCCGGCGATCCGGCGCAGGCCGATCCGGTCTGCGCGAAGTCCGAACATCACGGCCGGGTCGAACAGGTCGTGCAGTTCGCGCGGCGGGCAGGGCGCGAGGACGAGCGGCCGCTGATCTTTCGCAGTATTGCGAATTCGATCGCGAGCTGAGCGGCAGCGGGCGGCATGTCGGTGAGCCTCACTTGTTCGACCGCTTGACCGCTTGCCGCGCCGCCTGCTCGAGCAGCGCCGCGAACGCCGCTTCGTCGACGCGCAGCCCCCTCGGCGTGCGGCGCACCTGCAGCGCCGCGAGCATCCCGGCCTCGAACGTATCGAGCACCACCGGATGAATGTAGCAGCGCCGGCACACGGCCGGCGTGTTGCGCAAGACCTCGGCGACGGTGCGCACCGTTTCGACGATCTGCTTGCTGGCGTGCGCGACGTCCTGCTGCGGCACGCGCCGCAGCAACGCCAGCGCCTGCACGCTGCCTGCCCACGTCCGGTAATCCTTGGCCGTGAACGCCGCGCCCGCTGCGTCGCGCAGATAGTCGTTCACGTCGCACGAGCCGACCGAATGGCGCGTGCCGTCTTCGTCCAGATACTGGAACAGCTCGTGTCCCGGCAGCTCCGCGCAACGGCGCACGATGCGGCCGACGCGCGGGTCGTCGACCGTCACGTCGTGCTCGATCCCGCTCTTGCCCGTGAAGCGCAGCCGCACCTGTCCGGGACCGATCGTCACGTGGCGCTTGCGCAGCGTCGTCAGCCCGTACGACGCGTTCTCGCGCGCATACTCGGCGTTGCCGACCCGCGCGAGCGTCGTGTCGAGCAGCCGGACGACCGTCGCGACGATCTTCGCGCGCGGCATGCCGGGCAGCGCGAGATCGCGCGCGACGCGTGCGCGGATGCGCGGCAGCGCGCGGGCGAATTCAGCCATCCGTGCGTACTTGTTCGCGTCGCGCGTCTCGCGCCACTGCGGGTGATAACGATACTGCTTGCGTCCGCGCGCGTCGCGCCCCGTCGCCTGCAAATGGCCGCGCGGGTCCGTGCAGATCCACACGTCGGTGTAAGCGGGCGGAATCGCGAGCGCGTTGATGCGGGCGATCTCGTCGGCGTCGCGGATCCGCGTGCCGTCCGGCGCGTAGTACGCGAAGCCGTTGCGCAGCCGCCGGCGCGTGTAGCCGGGGCGCCGGTCGTCGACGTGGCGCAGCGGCGCGGCGGACACGTCCGCGTCCGGAGGTGCCGCGCGGGGCGTGCGCGTCTTCATGCTGCGATGCGTCGATCGACGCGCGCGGTTGATCCGCGCATCGGCGCGGCGGGCTCCGCTCGTCGCTGCTGCTGGCATCGTCTTCTCCTTGTGGTTCGCGCGATTCGGAGCGTGACAGCAAGAAGCGTGCGCCGTGCTTGCGGCGCCATGCCGTTACCGTTGCGCCGGCCGATCATGGAGAAAAACAATCCATGTGGCGTTCTCGTTGATCGCCCCGAGTTCATTTCACGACGCGGCCCCGCCCGCTTAGGTGTTTATACGTATGCCGATACCGATATCGCTTCAATCCAATATTTCATTGGAAGGTTATCGGACTTGTTCCTAGACTGATCCGGGGCGTACATCTCGGGCCGGCCGCAACGGCCGGGCCGCCTCGCCCCGAACCGCGCCCGTGCCACGCAGAACCACAACAGCACGACACGGCACCGCGCCAGGCCGGCGCCGCGGCATACAACGACACCATCGGAGACGGACCATGACATTCATCAGGAAGCTGGCGGCCGGCGCGATCGTCGCCGCGGCGACGGTGCTGGCCACCGGCGCGCACGCGCAGCAAAAGCCGATCACGCTCGGGTTCTCGCAGGTCGGCGCGGAAAGCGCGTGGCGCACCGCGAACACCGTGTCGGTGAAGGGCGCGGCGAAGGAAGCCGGCATCAACCTGAAATTCTCGGACGCGCAGCAGAAGCAGGAGAACCAGATCCGCGCGATCCGCTCGTTCATCGCGCAGAAGGTCGACGTGATCGCGTTCTCGCCGGTCGTCGAGTCGGGCTGGGAGCCGGTGCTGACCGAAGCGAAGGCGGCCCGTATTCCGGTGATCCTGACCGATCGCGGCGTCGACGTGAAGGATCCGTCGCTGTACGTGACGATGATCGGTTCGGACTTCCTCGAGGAAGGGCGGCGCGCGGGCCACTGGCTGGAAGAGCGCTACAGGAACGATGCGGGCCCGGTCAACATCGTCGAGCTGCAGGGCACGGTCGGCTCGGCGCCCGCCAACGACCGCCGCGCGGGCCTGCTCGAAGTGATCAAGAACAATCCGAAGTTCAAGGTGATCGCGTCGCAAAGCGGCGACTTCACGCTCGCCGGCGGCAAGCAGGTGATGGAAGCGTTCGCGAAGACCTACGGCAAGCAGATCAACGTCGTCTACGCGCACAACGACGACATGGCGCTCGGCGCGATCCAGGCGATGGAAGAGGCCGGCATCAAGCCCGGCAAGGACGTGAGCGTCGTGTCGTTCGATGCGACCAAGGGCGGCTTCCAGGCGATGGTCGCCGGCAAGATCAACGTCGACGTCGAATGCAGCCCGCTGCTCGGCCCGCAGCTGATGACCGCGGTGAAGGACGTGGTCGCCGGCAAGCAGCTGCCGAAGCGCATCGTCACGAACGAGACGGTGTTCCCGATGAGCGTCGCGGCGCAGGTGCTGCCGACCCGCAAGTACTGAATCCCGGCGCACGCGGACGGCGGCGCGTTCGCCGCCGTCCGGCCGCCGCTTCGAATCGAGGGCGATCCATGACGAGTCCGCCGGTGGTCGAGATGATCGGCATCGACAAGGCGTTTCCGGGTGTCCACGCGCTGCAGCGCGTGAACTTCCGGCTGTTTCCGGGCGAGATCCACGCGCTGATGGGCCAGAACGGCGCCGGCAAGTCGACGCTGATCAACGTGCTGACCGGCGTGCACGCGCACGACGTGGGCGAGATTCGCGTCGGCGGTGCGCCGGTGAGTTTCGCCGCGCCGCGCGAGGCCGAGGCGGCCGGGATCCAGACGCTGTACCAGGAAGTGAACCTGTGCGCGAACCTGTCGGTCGCGGAGAACATCTTCGCGGGCCGGCAGCCGATGCGGCGCGGCGCGATCGACTGGAAGACGATCCACGCGCGGGCACGCGATGCGCTCGCCGAGCTCGACCTGTCGCTCGACGTCACGCGCTCGCTCGACGCGTATCCGATCGCGGTGCAGCAGATGGTCGCGATCGCGCGGGCCGTGTCGGTCGACGCGCGCGTGCTGATTCTGGACGAACCGACGTCGAGCCTCGACGACGGCGAGGTCGCGCGGCTGTTCGACGTGCTGCGCCGGCTGAAGGCGTCGGGCATCGCGATCCTGTTCGTCACGCACTTTCTCGAACAGACCTACGCGGTGTCCGACCGGATCACCGTGATGCGCAACGGCGAGCGCGAGGGCGAGTACCTCGCGCGCGACCTGCCGGTCGACGTGCTGGTCGCGAAGATGACCGGCCGTGAGCCGATGTCCGGCACGCTGCAGGCGGGCGCGGCGGCCGTGCAGCGCGATGCCGATGCAGCTGCGCCGTTCCTGTCGATGCGGCAGGTCGGCCGGCGCGGGATGGTGAGCCCGCTCGATCTCGACGTGCGGCCCGGCGAAATCGTCGGACTGGCCGGGCTGCTCGGCTCGGGGCGCACGGAGACCGCGCGGCTCGCGTTCGCGGCCGAGCGCACCGACACCGGCGCGATCGAGATCGACGGCGCGCGCAAGCGGCTCGCGTCGCCGCACGACGCGGTCCGCAACGGGATCGCGTATTGCCCGGAGGATCGCAAGAAGGAGGGCATCGTCGCGGCGCTGTCGATCCGCGAGAACATCGTCCTCGCGCTGCAGGCGCGGCGCGGCTGGTGGCGGCTGATCAGCCGTGCGCGCCAGCGCGAGCTCGCCGACACGTACATCGCGCGGCTAGGCATCAAGGCGCGCGACGCGGAGCAGCCGATCGGGCTGCTGTCGGGCGGCAACCAGCAGAAAGTGCTGCTCGCGCGCTGGCTCGCGACGGAGCCGAAGCTGCTGATCCTCGACGAGCCGACCCGCGGCATCGACGTCGCCGCGAAATTCGACATCATGGAGCGCGTGCTCGCGCTGTGCGCGCAAGGGCTCGCGATCCTGTTCATCTCGTCGGAGATCAGCGAAGTGGTGCGCGTGAGCCACCGGATCGCGGTGCTGCGCGACCGCCGCAAGGTCGCCGAACTGACCGGTGCCGACGCGTCGGAGGAACACGTGTACCAACTGATTGCGGGAGGCCGGTCATGATGCGGCTCCGTGGATTGCTTCGTCATCCGCTCGTGTGGCCGGTGCTGACGCTCGCGCTGCTGTTCGCGCTCGACGTCGCGCACCGGCCGGGCTTCCTGGCGATCGCGCTGCTCGACGGTCACCTGTTCGGCGCGCCGGTCGACATCCTGAATCGCGCGGCGCCGCTGGTGATCGTGTCGCTCGGCATGACGCTCGTGATCGCGACGCGCGGGATCGACATCTCGGTCGGTGCGATCGTCGCGATCGCGGGCGCCGCCGCGGCGATCGTGCTCGACGGCGATCCGGCGCGGGTCGGCACGGCGCTCGCCGCCGCGCTCGGCGTCGGGTTGCTCGCCGGCGCATGGAACGGCGTGCTCGTCGCGTTCGTCGGGATGCAGCCGATCATCGCGACGCTGATCCTGATGGTCGCCGGACGCGGCATCGCGCAGCTGCTGACCGGCGGGCAGATCATCCCGATCGGTGCGCCCGGCTACCTTGCACTCGGCGGCGGCTATCTCGCGGCCGTGCCGTGCGCGGTCTGGATCGCGCTTGCGACGATCGCGGCGAGCGCGCTGCTGGTGAACCGTACGGCGCTCGGCCTGTTCATCCGCGCGATCGGCGTGAATCCGGTCGCGACGCGGCTCGTGGGCTTGCGCGCGGGGGCGGTCGTGTTCGGCGTGTATCTGTGCTCCGGCGTGATGTCGGCGCTCGCCGGGATCCTCGCCAGCTCGAACGTGCGCAGCGCCGACGGCAACAACGCGGGGCTGCTGCTCGAGCTCGACGCGATCCTCGCGGTGACGCTCGGCGGCACGTCGCTGCTCGGCGGCCGCTTCAGCCTCGCCGGCTCCGTGCTCGGCGCGCTGATCATCCAGACACTCACCTACACGACCTATTCGATCGGCGTGCCGCCGGAGGCGACGCTCGTCGTGAAGGCGATGGTCGTGATCGTCGTGACGCTGATCCAGTCGGACGCGGCGCGCGCGCTGGTCGTCCGGCACGCGTCGCGGCTGCTGCCTTCCGCGCGTTCGCGCGCCACCACCGGAGCGACGCCGCGATGAACCGATTCCTCGCACGGCTCGCCGACCCGCGCACGCTGCCGATCGTCGTGACGATCGTGCTGTTCGCCGCGCTGTTCGGCTTCGGATCCGTGATGTATACGGGTTTCTTCTCGATGCAGGTGCTGACCGGGCTGCTCGTCGACAACGCATTCCTGCTGATCGTCGCGATCGGGATGACGTTCGTGATCGTGTCGGGCGGCATCGACCTGTCGGTCGGCTCGGTCGTTGCTCTGACAACGATCTTCTGCGCGGTCGGCGCCGAGCGATGGCACTGGCCCGTCTGGGCGATCGTGCCGCTCGTGCTCGTGTTCGGCGCGTTGTACGGTGCGGCGATGGGCGCGCTGATTCATTACTTCCGGCTGCAGCCGTTCATCGTCACGCTGGCCGGGATGTTTCTCGCGCGCGGAGCGTGCTTCCTGATCACGACGCAGTCGATCACGATCAACGAGCCGACCTTTCATGCGCTCGCGGGCATCAGCGTGCCGGCGGGCGGTGGGACGCTGAGCGCGGGCGCGCTGATCGCGCTCGCGACGCTGGCCGCCGCGGTCTACGTCGCGCATTTCACGCGCTTCGGCCGCAACGTGTATGCGATCGGTGGCAACGAGCGCTCGGCGCTGCTGATGGGGCTGCCGGTCGCGCGCACCAAGGTCGGCGTGTATGCGCTGAGCGGCTTCTGTTCGGCGCTCGGCGGCGTGGTGTTCACGCTGTACGTGCTGTCCGGCTATGGGCTGCAGGCGCAGGGCATGGAACTCGATGCGATCGCCGCGACCGTGATCGGCGGCACGCTGCTCACCGGCGGAGTTGGGTACGTGATCGGCTCGGTGTTCGGCGTCGGCATCCTCGGCACGATCCAGGTGCTGATCACGTTCGACGGCACGCTGAGCTCGTGGTGGACGCGGATCGTGATCGGCGCGCTGCTGTGCGTGTTCTGCCTGCTGCAGCGGATCATCGAGCGGCATGCGGCGCGGCGGCGGAGCGGCGGCACCGGGCTCGATCCGAAACGGCGCAAGCGGGAAGTCGCGCAGGCCGGGTCGGCTGCGCCGGGTGACGATGCGGCGCTGGTGTCGACGATGCGGCGGGTTTTGCGGGTGTGGCGCTTCACGCCGTCGGCGGCGCGCCGGTGACGGTTATGCAGGTTCGGGCATATCCATCTCCGGTTCGGCGTTGAACGGCGTATGTTTCGACGCATCGGCGATGCCGATGTGTTTCAGCAACGCGGTCAGCCGCTCGATCGCGTGCAGATCCGGCGCATCGAGCGGCTCCCGTACCGCCTGCACGAACGCCACATGCATGCTCGTCGAGTCATGCCACGATATCGGCAAGGCGGCCGTTGCCGGCGAGCACGGCCGGTTCGTCGAGCGCCGCGCCGGCCGTCACGAGTGTTTGGGGACGACCGCCGGACATGTCGGCGCCTCGAAGTGACGATCAGAACCGATGACGCAGCCCCAGATTGACCAGGGCCTGATTTTTCGTGCCGTTGTAGCCGTATGAACCGATCGACGCCTGTGCCGGCACCGCACCGCCGGCACCGTCCCCGGTATTCCCGCTTGCATGCTGATAAGCGGCCGTCATGTAGACATCCGTACGCTTCGACAGGTTGTAATCGGCACCGACGGATGCCTGGTGGTAGTTCGCCGAGGTGTCGCCGCCCGACTTCGTGAAGCTGTAGCCGACCCCGACGAGCAGCGCCGCGGACGCCTGATAGTTCAGGAAGCCCTGGGCGGTGTTGTAGTGTTCGTTCTTCGCGAACACCGATGCGCCGTCGCGTCGATACTGGGCGTTGCTGTAGCCGGCGCCCACGGTGAACGCGCCGATCACGTACTGACCGGCCACCCGAGCGATGCCGATGGAATGGGCCGTCTGGTAGCCGGTATTGATCGCGCCGTCGAACGTGCCGTCCGACGTGCTCGACCATGTCGTGCGGTTTCCCGTGACGGGATTCGCGTTGGCTGCATAGAAGTAGCCGCCGGCGAGACTCAGCGGACCGTTGGCGTACGACACGCCGGCCGAATACGACTGCTTCGAGCCGGTGCTGCCCGCGACACCGCCCAGCGAATACATCGCCTCGAACTGGAGTCCGGCGATGACGGGCGACGTGTATTTGACCGCGTTGTCGACGCGGAAGCTGTTGTCGTAGTTGTCGACATCACCGGCGGTGGCGAACACGCTGCCGAAGTAGTTGTCGGCGGTAATCGGCTGCACGAGGTCGATCAGCGGATCGTATTGGCGACCGAGCGTGAGCGAGCCATACTGGTTGCTGGTCAACCCGACATAGGCCTGGCGGCCGAAAATGCGGCTGCCCTGACCGAGGCCGCCCGTACTCGGATTGAAACCGTTTTCCAGCTGGAAGATCGCCGCCAGGCCGCCGCCGAGATCTTCCGAACCCTTGAGCCCCCAACGACTGCCCGACAGATTGCCGGCGCTGCTGTTGCCGAGCGCCCAAAGGTTCTTGCCGCCATCGGCGTTGCGCACGTACGTGAGCGACGTGTCGATCGTCCCGTAAAGCGTCACGCTCGACTGCGCGTGGGCTACGCCGCCCATCGTGACCGACGCGATCGCAAGGACAGGAAAAAATGCGTGTTTCATGGTCTCTCCTTTTGCAAGCATGCCTGCGTTCAAATGAACGGAAGCAGACTACATCGAGAGATTTATAGTGCGAAATTAAAATGGCGAGGTGTCTCAAAAAAATAACGGAGAGTGATGCATTTCGGTTCGTGCAGGCTGGTCGAATTGACGATGTCTTTGATCGAAGTGGAGTTTGCGGAGAGAAGGGAGGGTGATTTTTTTCGATGAATAAATGAGGGTGCGGCGGGATAACATAGTCGTGATACGCCAATGATTTGATTTAATCGGACTTCATGGTTTTTTGGGAGCGATTTTCGATTTTATTATTGGCGAGTCCGGGGCGAGCCGGCGCGGAGTCGGCACTCTCGTTCATCGTGCAGCCTCATCGTCCGGGGTATGTGCCGACTCTTCGGGAAACCGTGCCGAGGCGTATCGAAAGATCCGGGGCGAGACGTGCGGAGTCGGACCGGCAAGGAAACCGCATCGAGTGATGGTGGTGCAGACACGCTCATTTCCGAGGCTGGGGTGCAGTGCATTCTGCATGCTTGGTCTACAGGCGCTGCGGTATTAACTCATGGTTGTTCCGCAAGCGACATCATCCGGGAAGGAAGGCGTTTTCAAACTGCGTCCCACATTGGAAAATTCCCGGTTATGGGCGTTGAAGACGCAGGAATCAGTGGCCGGAAAATTCGAAGACGATGGCGAGCCGATAATCGCTGCACGATGAGCGAGATCGATGTGCGGGTCGACCGTCCGATCGAATGGTGTATGTAAAGCCTGTTCGACGATGCTTCACAGCGAGAGCAATCATCGCGACCGAAGTCATGCCGGCAGGAATTCGATTCCCGAGCGTGATTGGTTGAGGCGGGCGCCGCCAAGCGTCGGATGTCAACGCGCACGTCGTACGATCACGCCCGTGACAATTCGGTTTCCTTAGCGATTGGCAGGGCGATATCTCCGATTCGCGAGTTGCCGCATGCGCCTTCGAGCGGTCGACGACCCGGCAAGCATCACGATCGGCCGGCGGCAGAGTCGCATGTTCCGGAAACCGATGGCCCTGGTGATGTGACGCGCGGGCCGTGGCGCACGTCGGGTTTGATGTTACGAAATATTCGGGCATTCCCAGTCGCGCGGATTTATCTGCCGAAATTCGGCTATCATCGTCAAATAATATTTCGAATGCATCTGGAAGAATTTACTTAATATAGGCAAACGTTAAAGCGCTTGCCATCTATGATTTTTTCGTATCGCGCTTGCATGGTAAAGCTTGCAAGGTAATATCCCCTCCCGCAGAGGGAGGCATTGCGCATATTTTTTTGTCTCATCCCTCCAGCCGTCGAGGCGGCGGACAACGCGAACGCGTCGATTCCTTATGACCCATGCTGTAAGGATCTGTAAGGAACTGAACGCATGTTCTATTTCCGGAGTGAAACATGCGCTGCTCGTTGTGTTGCAAAAATGTTTCGTCAATGATCTGGATCAAATCTCCATGACTTTGTGCCGTCACGCCAGCTCCTATTCCTGATTATCAACAAATAATTGGTTCCATATCATCGCCTTGACTGATTCCGTCAACAATGAGGCGGGATCGGACACCGACGGATCGGCCGACGATTTAGCCGCATATGATGCGCTGCAGAAAATGCAAAAAATTGTTAAGAGGCCGAGATGATGCAAATAGCGCCGAACGAAACGACTACGGGGTTCAGAGTGAGTGGTGACCGGGGAAGAAGCGTCGGTCGTCGGCGGGACAGCGTCATCATCCTGCTGCTCGACGGATTTTCGATCATGCAAATGGGCCGGCTGGCCGCGGTATTCGAACTGGCAAATCAGCTCGAAGGCGTGAACGTCGCGTTTGCCGATCGCTATGAATTGCGGCTTTATTCCAGTCACGGCGGTGCCGTTCGTTCGTCGTCGGGTGTACAGATCTGGACGGAAGCGGCCCGCCCGCTCGATGCGAGCAGTGTGCAGGCCATGTTCGTGCTCGGTGGACAGGGGCGGGCAAGCGGCCTCGACGATGCGTTCATCAGCTGGTTGCAGCATGCCCATCAGCGCGCCCGCGTGGTCAAGGGCGACAATGCCGGCGCCGAAATGCTGACGGCGATTCGCCTGAACCAGAAAGTTCCGGAAGTCGTGCCGCAGGCGGTGCTTGCCGTTGGCGGTACGGGCGAATCGGGGCCATCCGACGACGATGGCGAAGGCATGTTCGCGGCCGCGTTGTCGATCGTCGTGCGTGACGCCGGCTACGAAGTCGCGCAAGAGATCGTTTCGTACATGATGCCGGGGGCGAACCGGAAATTTGCGAGCGTCCTGTTCGGGGCGCAGGAGGCGCGAGCCAGTGAATTGATTCGCGCGGCCGCTCAGCATCTTCGAGCCAACAGTGCGAATCGCATCTCGATCGCCAATGCTGCGCAGGCCGCTGCGATGAGCGAGCGGAATTTCCTGCGGCGCTTCAAGAACGAAATCGGCGTGACGCCAACCGAATTCGTGCTGCGGGTGCGGCTCGAAAAGGCATGCTCCATGCTGGTCGAGACGGATTTGCCCGCCGACAAGGTCGCGCGGCGGGTCGGCCTCGGTAGTGGAGACCGGCTGGCCAAGCTGTTCCGTCAGCATCTGTCGATGTCGCCGACGGAGTATCGCGCGGCCGCTCGGGACAGAATGTTCGCGTCGGTCGGCGGCTCGGACATTCGCAACGGTACATCGTCGCTTTGATGCCCGCGCCGGGCTAACGACCGGCGTCGGGTAGTCGATTTGTCCGCCGGAGCAGCGTTCGCCCGATTTCAGGCGGACGTGCCGAAGTAGGTTCGCGTATTCGAATGGACCGTTTGGTCGGCGACGATCTCGTCGGCGGTCGCCCATCGGTAGGCAGTGTGCTGGGCATTCGGCAGCGACACGAGGTCGAACTTGCCCCGGAGCTTGTATCCCATCACCACATAGTGCGTCGAGATGCCCGGTTCGCCGCCAAAGTTGTCTTCGTAGAGATGATCGTAGATGCCGATCAGTTCGGCATCCGCACGTTCCAGACCGCTACATCCGAGTTCGTCGCGCGCGATGCGATTGAACGCATCGTCGAGACGCTCGTTCTTGCGAATCCGGCCGCCCGGCACGAACCAGAAACCCTGCGCGGGACGATTGACACGGTGACCGAGTAGATACGCGCCATCGCCGTTCGAGATGATCAGGTCGATCGCAACGAGCGGGGTTGCGTCGACGACGCGCAAGAAAGTGTCCAGCGGAAGCATGGCGGATGGGCTCCTGGAAGTCTGTCGAAGTGCACCGGCATCGTTGCGCGTTCGAGGCGACTCGGTCACGACGATGACATGCCGGCTTCGGCGATGAGCGAACGTTGAATGTCCGTCTGCACGAATCTCATCATGGCCAGTCGAGGTTGCGCTCGTCGGCCAAAACACCGAAGCAATCCGCCAATTGCAGGAAGCGGATCGGGCGTGACGGCGCAATGCCCGTCGAGAAACGTGTGCGCGTGCATCAATACATTTTCATTCGGCCATGATCGTGGTCGAAGCCGCCATCTCGTTTTGAAACGGTCGATTCGACGTTACGCTTTTGTCTGGCCTTTCGAGGAGACGCGTTCACCCCGGAACTCTCCTCGGAATTTTGCCTGCGTGCCGTGTGGCACGCAGGCCTTTTTATTCATCACGGGTCGAGCTGCACGTACGGTGAATGTCAGTCGCCGTCGTTCGAGTCGTGGATCCGCAAGACGATCCGTGTGGCCTGGCTTCGAACATTACGAAGCAGTGCGAACATTCTTGCACGCGCGCGGTGCTTCGCGTCGCGCGCCGCCCGGAGGAAACGTACGGTAACCGGTTGGCGGAATCGTCGGATCAATTGTCATGTCCGGCATGCTGCATTGCAATGTACGCTATCGGCATCGAACCGCGCGCCATCTGATGCGCGGTATCTCGCCGAAAACGGAGCATCGCCGCCATGAACGTCGCGCTTCTTATCTTCTCGAGGATTTGCTTCGTCTGGATTCTCGTCTACCTCGTCTTCAGCACCGCGTCCGGCCTTTGGGCCGGCGCACGACATGGTCAGGGGCTGCTGCTGCTCGAATTTCAGTCGCGCCGGGCCCGCGGCTCGCGTGAGGTGGCGCGAGCTAGAATCTTGAAAAGGATGGCGCTGTCGGCGCTGTTCGCGCTACCCGTGGCGATTGCGTCGCTCGTTGCGAGCGCGGTTATGTCGTAGACGCCCGGCTCGCATGTGCGTCGTCATGCGGCTGGAGCGAGTACCGGCCGGCTCGAACAAAAAAATACAAGGAACTGAAGGGGCGGCGGATTGCTGCATCGCGTCGTCAGCGCGTTTCGCCAGGCGCCGGGCTGGCGGATCCGGGCTAATCGGCCTTGCGCGGCACCCGTGGCCGAATACGACGCATCGATGCAGGCTGATCGTCAACGACGCCGATCGCGTTGCGCCACCGCACTGTCGAGTCCCAAGGCCGAATCGACTGCTCCACGACGATGCCCGTCTGCACATGATCATGTCGCACCACATTGCTTGCTGTCGCAATTCATGCACGAAGGTGCCGCGCATCTTGCCGAACGCCTGACCGCCCCGTGGGGCGCACCACGACGCTTCGATCACCGAACGACTGCCGTCGGATATCACTCGCTCGTCATGCGAGCGACGCTGTTTCTGCAAGCTCTTCGTCATCCGTTTCGCTGCCGCGAGGTAGTCGGAAACCGCCAACATTTGGCCGATCAGGGAATTCCCGCAGACTAATCCGACGACTGTTTGTTCGAATCGGCCAGTGTTTAAACGCCATTCGGCGCCCTCGGTATGATGCGTCGCAACGGAGTAAAAAACGACGACCGAAGTTGATTGGACTGATTGTCCGAGAGCACGCCATGACGCACACGAGTGTCGATCATTCGGGAGATGAAGCGGCAGCAGATGTTGGGGGAAAGCGGTCACGCAGGAATCGGGATATCGGCGTTGTCGTCTTCGACGGGTTCTCGTTGTTTGCGGCGGGCGCGGTATTCGAGGTGTTCGAAGTAGCCAATGAAATCTATGCGCCGCGCGCGACAGGGCTTCCGCTGTACGACATTCGCTTCTATTCGTCGAAAGGTGGAAACATCGTCTGGTCGTCGGCCATCAGCGTGCGGACATTCGCATGCGATGCGGGCTCGGCGCACGCATTCGATGCGCTCTTCGTCGCGGGTGGCGAAGGTGCGAGGCGCGCGTCGCGCGACGCCCGGGTGATCGACTGGTTGCGGATCGTGCTGCCGAAGGCGGGCATGGTCGAGACGATCGGCGAAGGCAGGATGTTGATCGATGCGGCGCTGAATGGCTCGCACGTGATCGATGCAGTGGATGCGGTGCGCGTGGGTCGCGGCGGCTACGAGCCGGCAAGAGCCGCATTGGCGCTCATCGAACGTGACCTGGGTGGCGACGCGGTGCGAGGCATTGTGGCGCGGCTCGCGCTGGGCGACGCATTCGAGCCGGCCGAGCAGGAGGGTGAAGTGCGCAATGGCACGCCTGCCGATCGGGTCCGCGCGACGGCGAGCTGGTTGCGCAAGAACTGTGGAAGAGCCATATCCGTCAGCGATGCAGTGCGGGTTGCTGCAATGAGCGAACGGAACTTCCTGCGCCATTTCAAGCAGGAAATCGGCATGACGCCGTCCGAATTTCTGCTGCGGGTTCGCCTGGAGCGCACGGTGCAGATGTTGATGGAAACCGAATTGCCGATCGGCACGATCGCACGGCAATGCGGGTGGGGGAACGGTGATCGCCTGGCCAAGATTTTTCGGCGACACCTCGACGTGACACCCTCGGAATACCGGTTCCAGGCACGCTCGAGCCAGACGGAACTGGAGTTGTAGAGAAGGCTGGATAAGCTTCGGCGAAGGGACGGAGCTCATTCCCGGATTTTCAGATCGAATTATTGCCTGAGAGAATAGGAGTGCAGATTATGTCGGCATCCATCGAAACAGAGCGCGGCGAAACAGCACCGGTCGGCTCCGGTCGCAGCGACGCAGTCGACGTGAAGGTCAGCGTCGCGCCCGTCGTTCTCGCGGGCGGATCGGGGTCGCGCTTGTGGCCCATGTCGCGCGAACAGTATCCGAAGCAGTTGATCGGCGTACTGGGTGCGGATTCTCTGCTGCAGGCAACCGTCCAGCGCATGACGGGCTTTTCGATCGAGGAAGGCGGTGTGTCGGCGCCCATCGTCGTTTGCGGCGACGAGCATCGTTTCGTCACGGCGGAGCAGCTCCGGGCCAGCGGCCTCGATGCCCGCGTCATCGTCGAGCCGGCCCGGCGCGATACGGCGCCCGCACTGACGCTGGCGGTCGCTGCCGCCAGTGCGGACGGGAAGGACGCGATCGTCGTCGCGATGCCGGCCGATCACGCCATTGCCGATACCGCCGCGTTTCATCGTGCGATTGCACTCGCGGTGGAGCATGCGCGGCGCGGTGCGATCGCGACGCTTGGCGTGCCGCCGACCCGGCCCGATTCGGGGTTCGGCTACATCAAGATCGGCGAGGCCCTTGGCGCCGGTGCGCACCGCATCGAGCGATTCGTCGAGAAGCCGGCCGCCGAACTCGCGGCGCAGTACGTCGAATCGGGCTCGTACTGGTGGAACAGCGGCATTTTCGTCGTGCGCGCGAGCGTCTGGCTCGACACGTTGCGCACGCTCCAGCCCGATATGCACGCCGCATGCCTCGCGGCACATGTACACGGCAAGCACGATGGTCCTTTCTTCCGGCCGCATGAGGATGCCTTTCTCAAGTCGCCGTCGGATTCGATCGACTACGCGGTGATGGAACGCCTCGTGTCCGACACGAGCCTGGTGGAGGGCGTGGTCGTGCCGCTCGATGCGGGCTGGTCGGATCTCGGCTCGTGGGATGCGGTTTGGGAGGCGCTCGACAAGGATGCGGACGGCAACGTCGGGCGCGGCAAAGTCGTGTTCGAAGGTGCGACTTCGAGCTTCGTGCATTCGGAAGGGCGGCTCGTCGCATGTGTCGGCATGACCAATGCGGTGGTGGTCGAAACCGCCGACGCGGTGCTGGTGGCGGACCGCTCGCGCGTCCAGGACGTAAAGGGCCTCGTGAACCGGATCCGCGCGCAACAGGCGCCGGAAGCCGACACGCACCGGAAGGTGCGCCGCCCGTGGGGCTACTACGACTCGATCGATCACGGCGCCCGATTCCAGGTGAAGCGCATCGTCGTGCATCCGGGCGGACGATTGTCGCTCCAGCTGCACCACCACCGTGCCGAGCACTGGATCGTCGTGAGCGGAACTGCGCTCGTTACCCGCGGCGACGAGCAATTCATGCTCGGCGAAAACGAGTCCACCTTCATTCCGCTTGGTGTGACGCATCGGCTCGAGAACCCGGGAAAGTTGCCGCTCGAGCTCATCGAAGTGCAATCGGGATCGTATCTCGGCGAGGACGACATCGTGCGGTTCGACGATACGTACGGGCGTGCGTAATGCCCCGATTCGACTGTGATCGTTGGCGTCAGACGGGAGATTGAAATGTTCGGTCTACAAGGCTTGATGGCTCGACTCGTGGATATCGCGTTGATCGTCGCCGGCTCGTTGCTTGCGTCGCAATTTCGCTATCAGACGGTTTCCGAGGGGCACTTCGACAGCGCGCTCGTCACGTTCGCGATCGCGTTCACGCTGGTGCTGTTTCCGGTATTCGGCGTGTACGAATCGTGGCGGGGACGGTCGATGCTGAGGT
Organism: Burkholderia sp. Bp9090; assembly: GCF_003857985.1. Lineage (NCBI taxonomy): Bacteria > Pseudomonadati > Pseudomonadota > Betaproteobacteria > Burkholderiales > Burkholderiaceae > Burkholderia > Burkholderia sp. Bp9090. The sequence continues at coordinate 35,002 of NZ_QTPV01000044.1, read as the reverse complement.
TGAGCGGGAAGATCTCGCTCGCGTGGCTCGTCGTTCAGGCGTGCGGGATCGTGTTGATGTTCTCGCTCCATCGCTCGGACGTGATTTCCAGGCTGTGGTTCGTGTACTGGACCGCGATGACTGGGGGCGCACTGATCGCGTCGCGAATCGGCACGCATCTGTTTCTGCGCAGTGTTCGTCATGCGGGCATCAACCTGCGCAGTGTCGCGGTTGTAGGACACGCTCAGCACTGCCAACAGGTGGTTCGAAACATCGAGGAGTCGCCGGCGAGCGGATTCCGGCCGGCGGCTGTATTCGACCTGCGCCCGGTTGCCGCGAATGCTTCGCATCGCTTGCCGGTATTCACGGAGCTCGACGCGTTCGCGCAGTTCGTCCGGGAGAACGGTGTCCAGGAAATCTGGCTCGCGCTGCCTTTGTCGGAGGAGGCGACCGTTCTGCGGTTCGTCAATACGTTCGGCGACGATCTCGTGAACATCCGCTTCATTCCCGACGTGCGCAGCGTCGCGCTGTTCGACGGCGCGATGATCGACCTCATCGGCGCGCCGGCGATCAATCTCGTGGCGTCGCCGCTTCCGCGTCATGCGATGTGGCAGAAGGAGGTGTTCGATCGCCTGTTCGCCGCAGTCGCGCTGGTGGCGCTGATGCCGCTGATGGTGCTGATCGCCATCGCGGTGAAGTTGTCGTCGCGCGGGCCGGTGTTCTTCAAGCAATACCGCAAGGGTGCGGACGGGCGCAAGTTCCAGATCCTGAAGTTCCGCACGATGCGCGTGCACGCCGAACAGGCTGGCGTGGTCACGCAGGCGACGAAGAGCGACTCGCGCATCACCCGTGTCGGACGCTTTCTCAGGCGAACCAGTCTGGACGAGCTGCCGCAGTTTCTCAACGTGCTGCGCGGGGAGATGTCGGTGGTCGGGCCGAGGCCGCATGCGATCGAGCACGATCGGCTTTATCAGAAAGTCGTCGACGGGTACATCCATCGCTATCGGATCAAGCCGGGGATCACCGGATGGGCCCAGGTGAACGGGTATCGCGGGGAAACCGATCGTCTCGAGAAGATGCAGAAGCGTGTCGAGTATGACCTCTATTACCTGCGGAACTGGTCGTTCGCGCTGGATATGCGGATCGTGTTGGCGACGGTGGCGAAGGGGTTGGTGAATGCGAATGCTTACTGAGCGGGTTTCGACGTCGTGATTTGTCGCATCTCTAAACATAAACCGGGGAAGACGAGATGAGATGTATTTGGGATCGGCGCGAAAGCCGGGCAGCGGAATTTCGCCGTCATGGCGCCCGAATCGTGATCGGTGCAACGATGAGCGCGGTGCTGTCGGCGTGTGCTGTGGCGCCGGGTATGCGTATGTCGTCGCAAGCGACATTGCCGGTGACTGCTGGCGATGAAAACACGTCGCAGCAGGAACTTCATATTCCGATTACTGATATCAACATGGCGTTGATTCAGGAGATGCGCGAGGAGGGGAAACGGACAGGCGAAACGCAGTTTGAAGACCTGATAGGAAAACCGGAGCCGTACACGCTCGGCGTGGGTGACGTATTGCAGATCACGGTCTGGGATCACCCCGAACTTGCTGTTGCACAGGGTGCGCAAACGTCGACGAACTCACGGCCGAACGACCCTGTTCAGGGCTTCGTCATCGACGATAACGGCAACGTACAGGTTCCATACGCCGGCAACGTGCATGTTTCCGGTATGCGTATCGAACAAGCTCAACGCGCCGTCCAGTCCGCGTTGCAACGCGTTTTTGTGAGGCCGCAGGTTTCGGTGCGCGTCTCTTCGTTCCGGGCGAAGCAAGTTTACGTCGACGGAGAAGTCCATACACCCGGTGTCGTGGCAGTCAATGATGTCCCCATGACGTTGAACGAGGCGATCAACCGAGCGGGCGGATTCAATCCAACGGCAGACCAGAGCCGGATGGTTGTCGTGCGGAATGGCAAGTCGTACCGGATCGACCTCACGCGGATGCTGGACCGAAACGTGAATCCCTCGAGAATTTTGCTTAGAAACGGGGATCTGCTACGCATCGTCTCACGAGAAGACAACGGTGCTTTCGTCATGGGCGAAGTCAACAAGCCAATTACGGCACTGCCGTTGAGGAACGGACGGCTCACGTTGAGTGATGCACTCTCCCAGGCTGGCAGTGTGAATAGCGCCAGTGCGGATGCTGCTCAGTTGTACGTGATTCGCGGAGCGTCGGAAGCCAACCCTCAGGTTTTTCATCTCAATGCTCGCTCGCCAGTTTCGATGGTGCTAGCGAACCAATTTGAACTGCAGCCAAAGGATGTCGTGTATGTCGACGGTAACGCGCTGGTGCGTGTCAGTCGCGTGCTGAGCCTGCTGCTGCCCGCAATCAATGCAGGTTTGACCGGCGCAGTGTTGGCGAAATGATCGACAACATCCTCGTCGTGTGTGAAGGGAACATTTGCCGGAGCCCGATGGCGCAAGCGCTGCTGGCCCGGGAATTGCCGTCGGCTCGAGTTGGATCAGCTGGATGTTCGGCGCTGGCAGGGCGGCGCGCAGATCCACTGGCCGTCGAATTGATGGCTGAGCGCGGTATTGACCTTGGTGAACACATCGCAATCGATTTGAACCTGCAGCACATGCGGTCAGCGGACCTGATTCTCACGATGACGGAGAGCCAGCGAAGAAGAATCGAAGCCGGCTATCCATTCTCGAAGGGCCGAGTTTTTCGTATCGGCGAGTTCGAAAAGATCGACGTTATCGATCCATACCGGCGAGGACGATCGGTTTTTGAATTGGCGCTGAATCAAATCGAAAAGAGTATGAAGCGTTGGGTTGACAAAATGAATCGGATCAAGAATTGACTATGGAATCCGTAAATAAATCCAGAATAATCGACGTGCAAGACGGTGACGAGATCCATCTGTCTGACTATGTCGCTGTCGTCGCGGAGAACTGGAAACTCATTTCCGCGATTGCTGCCTTTGTACTTCTACTCGGGACGGTCTACGCATTTGTTGCGAGACCGGCCTATCGTGCCGACGTGATGATTCAGGTCGAAGATAGCGCTAACTCGACGCAGAATGCGTTGGGCGAGCTGGCATCGATTTTCGATACGAAGCAAACCGCCGACGCCGAGATCGAGCTGCTTCGTTCCCGTCTCGTCGTTGGTCACACGGTGGAGGCGCTGCATCTGGATATTTCGGTCCAACCGCGCTATTTACCGGTGGTTGGGGCGATGCTGGCACGCATCGCAGGAAGCAAGAAACTGGCATCCCCCTGGTTCGGATTGACACACTTCGCATGGGGAGGGGAAAAAATCGAAGTCTCCCGGTTCGAGGTGCCAAAGGAACGCTACGGTGCCAGGTTCGAGCTGATTGCCCGGGATGAAGGCCACTACGAACTCGTGAACCCGGAGGGTGATGTCGTTCTGAAAGGGACGGTCGGCCGGGTTGAGCATGGCGTTGATCAATACGGCCCGGTGGAGTTGACGGTCGAAAGTCTTCGTGCGCGACCAAACACGGACTTCGTTCTCAGTCGCGCATCGACACAGGCGACGATCAAGCAATTGCAGGACAGTCTCGTAATTGCCGAGAAGACCAAGCAATCGGGCGTGATCGGTGCATCGCTCGACGGCCCGGATAGTGCACGGACAGCCAAGATCCTCAACACGATCGCATCCACGTATGTGCAACAGAATATCGATCGAAAGTCGGCTGAGGCGGAGCACACGCTTGCGTTTCTTGATCAACAACTGCCGCAGTTGCGCAAACAGCTTGACCAGTCAGAAGACAAATACAATGCTTTTCGCAACAAAAAAGGTACGGTCGATCTAACCGAAGAGAGCCGACTTTTGCTGCAACAGATCGTCGAAGGCAAGACCAAGCTCGTCGATCTGGAACAGCAACGTGTCGAAATGGCTCAACGCTTTACGGGCGAGCACCCCGCGCTAGCAGGGTTGAATGCACAGATAGCAACACTCAACGAACAGCAGGATCGGTTGAACAAGCGCGTGCTGACGCTTCCGGATACCGAGCAGTCTGCACTGCGTCTGTTGCGCGATGTGCGCGTGAATACCGAGCTCTACACGAGCTTACTGGACAATGCGCAGCAACTTCGCATCGTCAAGGCAGGGCAAGTCGGTAACGTTCGTGTCGTCGATTTCGCAGTGGTAGCCGATGAACCGGTGAAGCCTAAGCGCCCGCTCGTCGTCGTGTTGGCCGGGTTGCTCGGGCTCGTAATCGGTACTGTGACGGCGTTCGCGAAGCATGCACTGTTTGGCGGTTTGAAGCATAGCGACGAAATCGAGAAAGCCATCGACTTGCCCGTATATGCGACGATCCCGCACAGCCAGGCACAGATCAACCTGCAACAAGCAATGGATCGTGGGCTACCTGGCCCCCACGTGCTGGCGTCGCTCGAGACCGAGGATCTGGCGACCGAAGGGATTCGCAGTCTGAGAACGGCATTGCAGTTCGGATTGCTGGATGCTTCCAATAACGTGATCGTGATAACCGGCCCTCGGCCGGACGTCGGAAAGTCATTCGTGTCCGTGAACTTGTCGGCCGTTATCGCAAGCAGCGGTACCCGCGTGCTTCTGATCGATGCGGACATGCGTCGCGGCAACGTTCACTCGTATCTCGGGGTGTCAAAGCAGCCCGGGTTATCCGATGTCATTACGGGGTTCAATCTTGACGAGGCAATCCAGCGTGACGTCGTGACGGGCGTCGATCTGCTTCCGAAGGGGTCTTTGCCACCGAATCCGGCCGAGCTATTGCTGAGCGATCAGTTCAAGACGCTCCTCGATGAAGTGTCGCGACGCTACGATCTTGTCATCGTCGATACACCACCCGTCCTGGCGGTCACCGACTCCACGGTGATCGGACGGTATGCCGGTGCGACGCTACTCGTCGTTCGTCATGGACAGCACCCCCGCGCAGAACTCATCGAATGCGCAAACCGCTTGCGTGGTGGCGGAGCGGCGCTGAAGGGCGCGTTGTTGACCGACGTACCGCGGCACCGATTCGGCTACGGCAGCTACTACTCCGGGTATTACGGATACGAAAGCGTTTCAGAGTGAACAACATCGCGGAATGTGTTTGAAATCGACACGTGCGGCACGTCCAATTGGGAGTATCGAATCATGAATCGTAAAGTTGCTTTAATTACCGGCGTGACAGGGCAAGACGGCTCGTATCTTGCAGAACTGCTGCTGAACAAGGGCTACGAAGTGCATGGCATCAAGCGTCGCGCTTCACTGTTCAATACCGACCGGATCGATCATCTCTATCAAGACCCGCATGTATCCGACCGGCGCTTCGTGCTGCATCATGGTGACTTGACCGATTCGACGAGCCTCGTGCGCATTATCCAGCGTGTGCAGCCGGACGAGATTTATAACCTCGCCGCTCAGAGTCACGTCGCCGTTTCGTTCGAGGAACCGGAATATACGGCGAATGCCGATGGTATCGGCGCGCTGCGGATCCTTGAAGCAATCCGGATTCTCGGGCTCGAGAAGAAGACCCGCTTCTATCAGGCATCGACGTCGGAGCTTTACGGTCTCGTGCAGGAGATTCCGCAGAAGGAGACGACGCCCTTCTACCCGCGCAGCCCGTATGCGGTCGCGAAGATGTACGCGTACTGGATCACCGTCAACTACCGTGAGGCATACGGCATTTATGCGTGCAACGGCATCCTGTTCAACCACGAATCGCCAGTGCGCGGCGAGACCTTCGTGACGCGCAAGGTCACGCGTGCGATCGCACGTATTGCAGCCGGCCTGCAGGATTGCTTGTACCTTGGAAACATGTCGGCGTTGCGCGACTGGGGCCATGCGCGCGACTACGTCGAAATGCAGTGGATGATGCTGCAACAGGAGCAGCCAGAAGACTTCGTTATCGCGACGGGCGTGCAGTACAGCGTCCGGGAGTTTGTCAAGCACGCGGCTGCTGAACTCGGCATTACCGTGCGATTCGAGGGTGAAGGCGTCAGCGAGGTGGGTATCGTCGAAAAGGTGGAAGGCTCGGAAGCAAAAGTGACGCCTGGCACTGTGATCGTCCGTGTCGATCCGCGCTACTTCCGTCCGACTGAAGTCGAGACGTTGCTGGGTGACCCCACCAAGGCTCACGAAAAGCTGGGTTGGAAGCCGACCACTTCGTTCGAATCGTTGGTCACTGAAATGGTACGTGCGGACTATCAGGTTGCAAGACGCGATGCGCTGGTGACCCTCGCCGGCTTCAAGACATTCGAATACAACGAGTGAGCGTCATGGACAAGGACACTCGAATCTTTGTGGCCGGGCACAGGGGCATGGTCGGCTCGGCCATCGTGCGCAACCTTGAGGCGAAAGGCTATCGCAACGTGGTGACGCGTCGTCGTTCCGAACTCGACTTGACCGATCAGGCCGCCGTGGAAGCCTTCTTCCGCGACGGTGCGATCGATGTCGTGGTGCTTGCGGCGGCCAAGGTGGGCGGAATTCTGGCGAACGACACTTATCCAGCCGATTTTCTATACCTTAACGTGATGATCGAGGCCAACGTGATTCACGCCGCCTATCGGGCCGGGATTCAGCGCTTGGTATTCCTCGGGTCATCGTGCATCTATCCGCGGGAATGTCCGCAGCCGATCAAGGAAGAGTATTTGCTGACCGGGCCGCTGGAAAAGACGAACGAGCCGTACGCAATCGCAAAGATTGCCGGCATCAAGCTTTGCGAGTCGTACAACCGGCAATACGGGACGAAGTACGTGTCGCTGATGCCAACAAACCTGTACGGCCAGAACGACAACTATGACCTGAATAATAGCCACGTGTTGCCCGCATTGCTGCGCAAGGCGCACCAGGCGAATCTCGAAGGGAAGGACAAGCTCCAGGTGTGGGGAACCGGTCGCGCGCGCCGTGAATTCCTGCACGTCGATGACATGGCTGAGGCGACAGTCTTCGCTTTGGAGAGGGACATCGATTCGAGCCTGTACAACGTGGGATGCGGAGCGGATGTCACGATCGAGGAGCTGGCGCGCGCCGCTATGCGAGCAGTGGGATTCGACGGGCGTATCGAATTCGACGCGACGAAGCCCGATGGCACGCCGCAGAAACTGCTCGACGTCAGCAAGTTGGCCGAGTTGGGATGGACTGCGAAGATTGGTCTCGACGAAGGACTGGCCTTGACCTACCGCGATTTTCTCCAGCGTCCCGAAGCGCGGATGACTGAACGGGTTTAAGCGGGTAGAGACGGCAAACCACGATGATGCGATTTGACGAGAGCAGCGCGACCTGGGTGTTCGCGCAACAAGGTGTGTCGCGCCTACTGGTGGCGTTCAAGTTCTTTCTTTTGGCACGCTTGTTGGGGCCGGAGTCGATCGGTCTGATTGCCGCGGCCCTGATGGCTCTGTCGATTGCGGAATCTCTCACCGAAATGGGATTGAGTCATGCGCTGATCCAGCAACGTGAGTTGCTGGATCAGCGCAGCCTGGATGCATTATGGACGGCAAATGCAGTGCGGGGCACGATCCTCTCAGTCGTGTTGTTCGTGACTTCGGCGCCGATCGCGCGCCTGATGAGCATTCCGGAGAGCACGACGCTGTTGCAACTTGTCGCGCTGGTGCCGTTTGCGCGATGCATGGCAAGCATGCGCGTTGCGATCGCCCAACGCGAAAGACGGTTTCGCACGGTCGCGCTGTTGACGACGACATTCGTCGTCGTTGACTTCGTGATGTCCTGTGTTGCGGCATTCGCCTATCACGACGTGGTATGGGTGCTTGCGGCGCTTCCGCTGGCCGAGTTACTGAAGGCTATCGCGTCGCACGTCGTGTTTTCCACACGACCGCGTCTGAACTTCGACACGGCGCCGCTTGGTGAGGTCATGGGGTTTGGCCGCTGGGTCTGGGCGAGCAGCTTGTTGACGATGGTCGTCAACCAACTTGATCGGCTTATCACGGTCAAGACCTTTGGCGTACAGACTCTGGGTCTATACCAGACGGCGAGTCGCCTTGCCCAATTTGGCGTGGCCGATTTCGGTATTGCACTTAACCAGTACCTGTTTCCGAACTTTGCCGAATTGGCCCGGAGAGATAAAGAGCATGCGGTAAGGTATGCATTGGCCCTGTTTAGCCATCTGGGCGCGATCGGCTTGGTGCTTGCGACATTCCTTTGCGTGGCGGCGCCGGACATCGTCAGTTTGACTCTCGGCAGCCAGTGGAGCGGCGCCGTGCCATTTTTCCGGATCTTTGTCTATTTGATGGCGGTGGGCGTGCTCGTCGGTCTGCTCAACGCATATCTTCGTGGAACGGGGCGGCCGAGTCGGGTCACGGTTGCCACATCGATACAACTGGTCGTGTTGCTAGGTCTATCTGCTATTGCAGTACCTTTGCTTGGTGCGATTGGTGTCGCACTTGCGTCTGCTATTTCGGTTTTTGTCTGCTGCTTGATCATGCTTCGGGAAATGATTACCGACGCGCGTGGCGAATTACGGGAGTTGTGGCCGCTCGCTACCATCGGAGTACCGATTTCAGGGTTGATTATATTGCTCGGATATCTGTTGTCGGAGATCCCGTACCACGTGGTACCGATCGGATTCTTGAGCGCTGCTGCAATCGTTTTGCCCCTGCAAAAATTGCGGGCGGGCTTTTCGCTGTCTGCTTGAGGAGACTCGGCCATGCGAATTCTCCATATTGTTTTGACGCCACGGCATTCAGGCGCGGAAGTCCTTGCGTGCAGCTTGGCGGACGCACACGCCGGGCATGGCGCAGTCACGGGCATCGCGGCGTTAAATCCGGCCGATCCGGATTTCGAGAAAATTATTGATCCGCTTGTACAACGGGGTGTCTGGTACACGAGCCCGCAACATGTGTCTGGACGTCTAGAGCGATTGCGCTTGATCAACCGCGCATACCGCGAATTCCAGCCGGACATTGTCGTCGCGCATTCAGTGATTCCGGCCGCGTATGCCCGGGCGGTGGCGAGATTGTCGGGCGCTTCCATTCCGGTCGTCAGCGTGCTGCACTCTGCGACGAACGACGACTATTCGAATGCAGGATTGCGTACTTCAGAATATCTGTTGCGCTTCGCGGCGGCGGCGGTTGTAACCGTGACCGACACTGCTCGCGACAACTACAGAAAGCGATTCGGTAGCGTGGGCCGGCTCGAGACGATTCCGAACGGTACGCAGATTGATCGTTTTCGTTTCAATCCGGCCGAGCGCTACAGGCTGCGCCGTGCCTTGCAGGCGGGTGAGAAACAGATAGTTCTGTTGCAAGTCGGTCGCGTTGCGCGAGTGAAGGGGCAAGTGTCCAGCGTACTGGCGCTCAAGCGGCTCGTGGACGCTGGCCACGATGTCGTGCTTTGGTTCGCCGGCCTGACGGAGACCGAGGAGTATCGCCAGGAAGTGGTCGACACAATCGCCGAACTGAGTCTCGAGCACCATGTCTTGTGGCTGGGCAGCCGGTCGGACGTGCCTTCGCTTCTGTCCGCGGCGGATGTCTACCTGATGCCCTCGCTGCGCGAGGCACACAGCGTTGCAATGATCGAGGCGCTAGCCAGCAGCATTCCGGTCGTCGCGTCGAATATCGATGCGTTTGCGAAGCTGAACGGGTTTGAAGGAATCCGATGTATTCCTGTGTCTGACAGCGTGAGTTACGCGGCGGCGATCGAATCATTCATCACGCATCAGACGCGGTTCAAGCGGGATCTCAGCGCTTTTTCCGTTAAACGTGTAGCCGAACGGTATTTTGATCTCTTCAAGCAGATCTTGATGCGTAATGACTTCAGGACAGAACGTGCGTAGGGGAACGGAATGGCGACATTGATGATTGTCGAACCTGACGCGACCGGTCACCGTATGGTGCTGTACGTTCGCTTGATCGTGGCTGAGGCGCTTGCCCGTGGACTGAAGGTCGTTATGCTGACCAGCACCGAAGCTACGCGTCACGACGCATGTAAAGCGCTGTTGTCTGAATTCGGCGACCGGTTGAAGATCGCAACGATGCCAGACGTGCCGCCAGCGGGGACGGGTCGGTTCGAGTTGTTCCGCTTGCAGTACCGATGGATTCGTGCGTTTGAGGCGGGCTATCGAACCGTGTCCGGGTACGAGAAGATTGATTTCGTATATGTGCCTTTCTTCAACAACATCGATAAGGTGATCGGCTGGTTTGGATCACCATTCGGCGATACGCCGTTCGGCGGGATGTTGTTGGCTGCAAAGTTTCATCATGCGGCGTCCGGCATTATCGGCGAGCACGGCAAGCAGGATACTGTTAACAAGTTCTTTTTTGACCGTGCGCTCAAGACGCGAAATCTTGCCGTGCTGACATCGATCGACGAGCCGCTAGCCGAATTTGTCGGCCGAACGATGAAGCGCCATTCCGCTAAGGTTCGCTACGTTCCCGACGTGTCCTTCATCAGGCAACCCGCAGAACGATCGGCGGCGCGTTTGATTCACGGCCTCTCGCCCAGCGATTTCGTGATCTTGCTGTATGGCTCGGTTAGCCCTCGCAAAGGGCTTGCGAAGCTGTTGAAGTTGTTTGACGCACCAGATCTGCCGTCGCATTTCCGTGTGCTGATGATGGGCGCACAGAATGCGGAAGCGAAGCGGATGATCGCCGAGTATCTTGAGCGTCGGCCGGAGCGGAAACACCAGGTTATTTCTGTCGATCGCTTCGTGACGGATCTTGAGGAAGGGCAGGCCTTCGCCTGCGCAGACGTGGCGTGGTTGTGCTACGAGAACTTCAGTGGAATGAGCGGTGTGTTGATTCAGTCGGCGCAGGCTGGCGTGCCGGTTGTGACGGCAGGCTACGGACTAATTGAACACTATCGAGAGCGCTACTTGCTAGGCGTTCGTTGGAACGATTTTGTCACGGATGGACCGGGCGAGGTGCGTTTCAATTGGTCAAGCCTTATCGACAGCGTGGCCGCGATGAGCGGATCGGGGCGGCTGCGTGCGTTCGCGATGGCACATACGCCGGGGGCTTTTGGACGCAACGTCGTTAATGCGATTGCTACATCGCAGAACTGGACCTTCGACGAAGTGGATTGTTGGGTTTCGTGAGTCGAGTTGATCATTTGGACGGGACAGTGACGAACCACAAAACATCGAATCGGAGTGATAACGGCGCGGGCACAGCCACTCAGTTTGCGTTGAAGCATACGGTCTATTACGTGCAACCGTTGATTGCCCGATATCGGGTTGAGGTTATCGTGGCGCTCAGACAACGCTTCAACGTGAAGGTCTTCGCGAGTTCCGTCGGGGTCGAGTCGCGAGGGTTTTCGCGCGAACGTCCCGAATGCGAAGAGTTCGTCGAAACGCCGATCAACAATGTGTTTCGCAAGCGCGTCAAAATCCAGACAAGGGTCGTGCCGCGCATCATGCGCGAGCGGCCGGCAGCTGTGTTCATCTTCGCCGATGTGACTTACGTTTCGTTGTGGCTGGCATTGGTCGTTGGTCGTCTGACGCGCGTTCCGATGGTGATTCACGGACAAGGACTTTACCGTTACGAGAAACCTGGCCTGTTGCGTACCCTTTGTTATCGCGCCGCGGTCGCACTTTCCTCACATTACGTCTGCTACGCGGAGGTATCGAAGCGTTCACTCGAGCGCATTGGTTGCCCGCCATCGAAGCTTACCGTCGCGAGCAATTCGCTCATGGTCGAACGGACGGTCTCGCCGTCGGAGAAGACTGGTACCGAACAAGGCGTGCTGTTCGTCGGGAGGTTGCGCGAGGGCTGCAACGTAGAAATCCTGATCCAGGCCGTGGAAGCGCTCGTGAGCGAGGGACATTGTATTGTGCTGCACGTCGTTGGTGACGGCGAGCAACGAGCCCGCTTGCAGGACAAGTATGCGGGGAGAGCTCACGTGATCTGGCACGGAGGGATTTTCGATGACGGCGAGATCGCCGCGATCAGCAGAAAGTGCCGGATTGGCTGCTATCCGGGCGCTGCCGGCTTAAGCGTCGTACATATGTTCGGCCTCAGTCTGCCGCCCCTGGTGCATGACCGGCTGCCGATGCACATGGGCCCTGAGCCGGAAAATGTGGAGCCCTTCGAGACCGGATTTCTCTATGCTCAGGACGGCGGGGCGGATGCGTTGGCAGCGGCTTTGACCGAGATCTGGAATTTGCCGCCGGAGATCGTTCGCAACACGGCTTCGCGTGCGTTTGCGAAATATCATCAGCTCAACTCGCCGAGTTTGGGCCAGAGACTGGCGGATATCGTTGATAGAGTGATCGAAGCATGACGCACGACACCGAGACAGAGTATTCCGATCGCCTTGGCGATCGATCGACCTATCAGGATTTGAGTCGCTTTGCTGTACCGAGCGGCTTCCGAGGACGCAGCATGGTGATCGTTCAACTCTGGTGGATCTGCCAGTCGATCCTGTTTCGGGCATCACCGCAATTCATGTATGGCTGGCGGCGATTCCTATTGCGGTTATTCGGCGCGCGAGTCGGGAAGGGCGTGCTGGTCCGACCGACGACCGTGGTGACGTACCCATGGAAAGTAACGCTAGGCGATCACAGCTGGATCGGGGACGATGCGGTGCTATACAGCTTGGGTCCGATCGAGGTCGGTGCGCACGCGGTTGTCTCGCAGCGCTCGTATTTGTGTGCTGGTGATCACGATCCTACTCGTGTTGACTTCGCAATTCGCAGCCGATCGATCCGCATCGAGGAACAGGCGTGGATAGCCTCGGATGTATTCGTCGCCCCAGGTGTGACTGTCGGCCGCGGCGCTATCGTTGGCGCACGAAGCTCGGTGTTTTCGGATATGGACGAAGGGATGATTTGCGTCGGAACCCCTTGTCGACCGGTCAGGCGCAGGGTGTCGCAATGATCGCTTGATAGATGATTCGAATTCCGCATTGGGGTCGAACGTATCGAAATTGTTGATATAAAGGTGCCTTGTGAAAAGTATGGGGTTAACAGTCAAAGCAATCGGCGAACGCGCGCCAGTTGCGAACGTTGCCGTTGTAACCTCGTCAGTGTCACGCAATGCCGGCGGCTTGTTCGATGCAGTTAGGGGGTTGGTTCTGCAGTTGCCCGATGCGGGGATCTCGCCGCATGTTTTCGGCTTGGAAGATAACCACACACTGGAGGATCGTGCGGAGTGGGGCGCGATTCCGCTGACTACCTCGAAGCCTCTGGGACCGAAATCCATAGGTTTTGCTCCCGCGATGCGTCAGGCCCTGTTGAGTTCCGGAGCGGAACTCGTGCATACGCACGGCATCTGGATGCACCCATCGGCGGATGTTGTTGCGTGGCGGCGCAGATACGGCAAGCCGTACCTGATCTCGCCGCACGGAATGCTGGATCGCTGGATTCTGAATCGCTCCAAGATCAAGAAGTGGATCGCGTTGACCGGTTATGAACGCGCGCATTTACGGGGCGCTGCTTGCTTTCATGCACTGAGTTTGGAGGAGGCGCGCGGCATTCGCGCAGCCGGGTTCGAACAGCCGATCGCGATCATACCGAACGGTGTGCATATGCCCCAGACGGAGGTGCGAACGAAGCCGTCGTGGTGGAGCGATAACCTTGAGGGCAAACGGTTGTTGTTGTATTTCGGGCGCTTGCATCCAAAGAAGGGCTTGGACAATCTTTTGCTCGCGTGGAAAGCGACGTTTCAGGATGGAACGCTGGACCCGCGCCTGGTGCTGATTGTCGGCGGCTGGGGGGACCAGGCTTATATCGATCACTTGCATCAGATCGTCGAGGCACGGGGAGCGGATTACCAGGTTCGATTCATTGGGCCGCAATTCGGTGGGGCGAAACAGCAGACCTATGCGGCCTGTCAAGGGTTGATCTTGCCGTCGTTCAGCGAGGGTCTGCCAATGGTCCCGCTGGAAGCATGGTCGCTAGGCGTGCCGTGCGCACTGACGGACGCATGCAATCTGCCGGAAGGATTTGATGCCGGGGCGGCGTTCAGAATCGGGGCGGATGTCGACAAGATCAAGCAGTTTCTGGTGAAGTTCGGCGCGGCGGATGAGAGAACACTGAGCGAGATTGGGGAGCTCGGACGGATGATGGTCGCGGAGCGGTTTATCTGGCGCAGCATCGCGGAACGGATGGCTGCAGTGTATCGCTGGTTGCTTGCGGAAGGGGAGAGGCCGGAGTGGGTAGTAGACGGGGCTGTTTAAGAACGTCTTCCGTCTATCGGTCAGGTCGAATTCGAGCGCAAACCACCGATGCACCGGACGCAGCGAAAAATAGCAGGCAGGCGACGGATTCCGCCAAGATTTAGGCGGACGCCGCCATTCATAATCGGACACCATGCAGAAATATGCCGCGTCGCTGCACCGGATGCGATGGGACACGCTTCTGAATAGTGGGTCACATGGTTCATACCTAGCTGCCACTCGGCGATAGGGATCAAGCCCTAGCCTCACGCTAGATTACGCATCATTACACTCGTACGTTATGCTTCATACGGGCTGCCATCTCACGCAAGCAGACATATCGAAATAATCGGTTTATGAAAACCCCGCAACCGGGCTGAGACTGATCATCACTCCGAGTGGAAGAGAAAATTCGGTTTACTTGCAGCGGAAAAAATATGCACATATGTAAGAAAATCTCCTGCATTTTCCTAACGCTTGGAATTTTCTTGGCGAACGGTACGGCGGTAAACGCACAAAGTGGATCAAATAAAGGGCAAACGCGACGCCAATGGAGTAATGTTGCAATGCCTGCGGGGACATTGACATCTCCGCAGTTGGGAGCTGCACACGGAATTGATGGTAGGCCAACAGGTGTTCCTGGCCGCAATAATGGCAAAGCTTCGGCGAGCAGCGGCCAGGCACGGAACTCAATAAGTACCTCCCGGGCCCCCGCAAACCCGTTGCTCGGTGCACCGAAAGATTACGACGAGCGGTATAGCGCGAATCTCGGTGAGGAGCTTGGTGGAAAGCAATTCGCTGACTCGTCGGAAGGTTACAGCCGAACGCCGGTGGAGCGATTGCTCTCGCCAGAATCCGCCACGCGTGTTGCTAACTACGCCGGACAAAGTAATCAGGGAAAGGGCTTGGCGCGGAAAAATACGGCGGCCTCAGTGTCGTATCGTGCTTCGTACTCTGGTTCGCTTTACGGTGACCACGGTACGCTTGGCAGAAGCAACGTATACCGCTCGCCCTGGTGAATGAATCAAGTGATCGGCAGTCTGGCTACGTCGCTGCTCGCGAGGCGGACATGATTGTGCTGAGGGCGCGAGCGCAGCAGTTGGATATGCCGAGGGACTGGCTGATTCGCTCGCACCATGATCGCGCGCTGCCCGAAGGGGCGAAGCCGTGGAGCGCTGCGAGCGAAGGCGAGGCGATCGGAAAGATTGTTTTTACCGCGGGTTCGCGTCACGGGGTGAAGGCCCGCCAAGTACGTCAGCATGTGCGGCTGCGGCGCATCGAGTTGCCGGCAGACAAAGGCCAAACGGTCACAGCGCGTACTTGCTCACCGAGGCCAAGTAGCCGGCCCGGCCGAAGCTCAACGAGGTGCTTCGCTTGATCGCACAACTGGGCGGTTCCCCGATTGCAGTGACGATGGCGAACCCGACGCGAAGGCCATCTGCCTTGGACCGAAAAGGTTCATGTCGCTGCTAACACTCCATGAGCATTACACGGCCGCCGTAACCCTGACACTTCTGTATGAGCCGAGGGGTAGACCGTCCCTGAAAACCGCTTTCCAGCACCACGGAAAACGGCATTTCAGCAATCTGGTAGGTGATGTATCGACGCAATGCATGAATAGATGCGGGACTGCGACTTCAACTTCGTCGAAAGCGCTGCAAAGATTTAGATTTAGTAGAATTTTGACGTCGAAGGCTTGCTCATCGTAATTTGCTGCTTCTATCCCAGACACTCGGAGTAAACGCCGACCAGTTTTTCAACGTATTGGTTCCAGTTATGATTATCGGTGGCGGCGAGGCTTGCCTGACGAGAAAATTCCCTGAGCCTTTCAGGTGCGCTAGCCATCTCGTCTATTGCGTTGGCCAGTTCGGTGGTGGAAGCGGCCGGAATGATTTTGCCGCTACGGTTATGTTCGATGATCTCCGCAGCTCCGGATTCGCGTGTCGCGACGATGGGGAGTCCTGTAGCCAAAGCTTCGCATAGCACTACCGCCAAACCTTCTTCAAGGGAGGGCAGCACGAAGAGATCGGCCGAATTATAGTGCTCGTTGAGTTGTGCGTTATCAACGTGTGGAATGTGCGTGAAGAGATGCCGATATGGCTCCAGTAAGAATTTGATCTGAGGATCAATTTTTCCGATCAGAGTGACATGAAAGCGCTTGTTATTGAGTTGCTTGACGGCCTCCAGGAGGTAAAG
Source organism: Burkholderia sp. Bp9090 (assembly GCF_003857985.1). Taxonomy (NCBI): domain Bacteria; kingdom Pseudomonadati; phylum Pseudomonadota; class Betaproteobacteria; order Burkholderiales; family Burkholderiaceae; genus Burkholderia; species Burkholderia sp. Bp9090. The sequence continues at coordinate 18,734 of NZ_QTPV01000044.1, read as the reverse complement.
CTGGCCTTTTCGCAAGTTGATTTGTCCGACGCACAATATATCGAAGCGATCTTTCGAGTTTTCGCGTTGATTTAATGGGTGAAATCTTTTCACATTGGCGGCATATGGAATCACTTTTATTTTGCTTGCCGATACCCCTTGCTGAATGAATGAATCTCGTACGATCGCTGACGGCGCGAGTACGCAATCGTACATTTCTAGTTCTTCGATCAATCTCTTTTGCTGTCGATTAATTCTGTTGACGTGTGGAAGCCCTCGCTTGTTCTCCTCCATGGTGAGAATGTTGTCACGATAAATTGGATGTGTATTGACAACCTCGCCGATTATGATAGAGCCTTCACGTTTTGCGGTCTTGACAACTTGTCGCGATGTGCCGTGCGCCATGACGTGTAGCACTTGAGTCGGCCGCCAATTCAGACGTACTCCAAGTTGCCAAAGATCGTGATATGCCGGATATAGCAAGTCATTCAACCGTCCCTTTAGCATTTTCGCGTGTGCTCGGACGGCATATTCCTTTGCCCAAACATTGACAGCGCGGCCGCGCGCCAGCGAGAACGCGGAATTATGTATTTTGTGGGAGTAGTAAAATGTATCTAGAATTCCGGACTTATCTAGATTTTCAATGTAGTTGTGGAAGTGGAAGCGACCGCAAACTGCTACACTAACCTTCATGATTCGATGCTCCGCAAAATTTTTTTGTTAGGTTAGAATGGGCGGCGGGATTTATTCATTGAATTTATAAAAATTTAATTGTATCGGTCCTGCTGGCAACAGGACCTTATGAACAAGTGGGTTATCTGTATGGTGCGCTGCACACAGTGTCCGGTTTTAGATCCAAAAACCGCTATTCTTAAGTTCCCTGAACGGAGTTCACTTCAGTTGCTGGCTCGAGGTCTGGATGTAGACCCCAAGCCAAGAAGTTGCACGTTCACGCCCTTGCCACGCTCAGCGTCCTAACTGCCTCAGACACTCCTCGCACACCAGCCCGCCCAATACTGTAATACTCGACCCCCAACTCCCGCATAGTCTCCGGCTCATAAAGATTCCGCCCATCGAAAATCACCGGCTCGCTGAGCAACTCGACGAGCGCCGCAAAATTCGGGCTCTTGAACACCTTCCACTCCGTGACGATCACGAGCGCATCGGCCCCTGCAGCGGCCTCTTCCGACGTCGTCACGAACTCGAGTCGCGAATGCGCGGCCGGATCATCGCTCAGATCGAGCGCAAGCACGCGCCGCGCCTCATCCGTCGCAACAGGATCATAAGCACGCACGTTCGCACCACGCTTCAGAAGCCCAACCACGAGCTCACGGCTCGGCGCTTCGCGCATGTCATCGGTATTGGGCTTGAACGCGAGTCCCCACACCCCGAACGTGAGCCCCGACAGGTCATCCCCGAAGCGTTCCGAGATCTTCTCGAGCAGCACCTTCTTCTGCGCATCGTTGACCGCCTCGACGGCTTCCAGAATGCGCAGCGACTGCCCATACTCGGCAGCGGTTTGCACCAGCGCTCGCACATCCTTCGGAAAACACGAACCACCGTAACCCACACCGGCGTAAAGGAAGTCATACCCGATCCGCGGATCCGACCCGATCCCCCGGCGCACGGCTTCGATATCCGCGCCGACGCGATCTGCAAGATTCGCGAGCTCGTTCATGAACGAGATCCGCGTCGCCAGCATCGCATTCGCCGCATACTTGGTGAATTCCGCCGAGCGCACGTCCATGTAGCGCGTACGCTCGTGATTGCGGTTGAACGGCGCATACAGCCGCTTCATCTGTTCGCGTGCATGCTCGCCGGCCTCGTCGGCGTCGGTGCCGATCACGATACGATCGGGCCGCATGAAATCGTCGACGGCAGCGCCTTCCTTCAGGAACTCCGGATTCGACACGACCGAGAATTCGTGGCGCAGGCCGCGGCGGGTCAGCTCGGTTGCGATCGCATCGTGCACGTGCAGCGCGGTGCCGACCGGAACGGTCGACTTGTCGACCACCACCTTCGGCCCGCTCATATACCGTCCGATATTGCGCGCGGCGGCGAGCACGTACTGCAGATCGGCGGAGCCATCCTCGTCGGGCGGCGTGCCGACCGCGATGAACTGGATGTCGCCGTGCGCGACGCTGGCTTCGATGTCGGTCGAGAACTGCAGCCGGCGGCTCGCACGATTGCGATCGATCAGCTCTTTCAAGCCGGGTTCGTGAATCGGTACGCCGCCGCCGTTCAGGATATCGATCTTGCGTTGATCGACGTCGACGCAAAACACGTCGTTGCCGATTTCGGCAAGGCATGCGCCCGTCACGAGGCCTACGTAACCGGTACCGATGATGGTGATTTTCATGTTGCCGTATGGAGAGGAATCGATTGCGGGTTCAAAAATCCGGATGCCGTGCGCCTGACACGTCGGCATTGGACGGCTCGGGGCGCAATGCGCGCAACCTGGTGTCGAATTCGCTCAACACCGCGTCACGCGACAGGACGGCCTCGGCGAATCTGCGCCCGGCCTGTCCCAGGCGGGTGCGCTCGGCCGCATTGGCGGCGAGCGCGTCGATACTCGATGCAAGCGTTTCGGGATCGCCCGGCGGCACGACGATCCCGCGCGGTGCGACCACGTCATGCAGCTCGGTTCCCGGGCTCGCCATCGCGATCACGGGCCGTCCGCTCGCGAACATCCCGGTCAGCTTCGACGGCATGACGAGGTCGGCAGCGTCGGCGCGTTGCGGGAGGACGTGAATGTCGGCCAGGTTCAGCAGCTCGTTGAGCCGGCCGATAGGCTGCAGCTCGATGAAGCGGCAGTTGCTGAGGCCGCCGCAGCGCATGAGGAGTTCGGCGCGCGCCGGCCCGTTGCCGCAGAAGACGAACACCAGATTGTCGCGCGATACGAGTCGCTGGGCCGCGTCGGCGAGAATATCCAGCCCTTGCTTGGCACCCATGTTGCCGGAATAGAGCACTACCGTCGCGGCGGGAGAGATGTACAACGCCGTTCGCAGCTCGCTCGGCCGTTTGAGCGGATAGATCGAGTGGGTGTCGGCCCAGTTCGAGAAATGCACGAGCTTGCTCGAATGAATCCCCTTGCGCAGCGCGTGCTCGACCATCTTCCCGGAGATCGTCGACACGGTATCGAAGCGCTTCAGCAGCGTACGCTCGATGGCAAGCACGGCGCGCTTCAGCAGAGATCCCTTGAGCATTCCGAGGCTGAACGCCGCATCGACCTCGTAATCCTGGATATGGATCCACGCGTGGGCGCCGGTCAACCGTGCGACGAGCCAGCCGGCTGGCGCGTTCAGCAGGCTCGGCGCGATGCACACGACGACGTCGGGCCGCCAGAACGCATGCCGCAGCATGACGGGGAAGCTCGAAAGCGCGAAGCTCGCGAGATGCGCGATGCGGCGCGCACCGCTCGGTCGCGACGGAACCCACAACGGTGCGCGCCAAAGCGCGACGCCGCTGCGGCGTTCGGTCGAGTAGCTGAGCGCCGAGTAGCCGCTGGCGACCCGCCATTCGGGGTAGTACGGCGGTGCACACACGACGCGCACGGTATGGCCTTTTTCGACGAGCGTTTCCGCCATTTCGGCGGTGTACTTGCCGATGCCGGTCAGCTCGGGCGCGTAGTTGATGCCGTATACGAGGATCTTCATCGGCTCCCAGCGAAAGATAAAAATGGTGCGGTGCGTTATAAGCGCATTGTCGGTAATGCTTATCGTGCGAGTCCGACAGAATGTTGATCGGTGCCGCCAATCGTCTGCGGCGGCCGTGCGAATCGTGGGCGAGATTGCACGCTGCGGGCAGCGTTACCCGATGCGGCAGACAGTCGTCAGAAAAGACGCGTGCAAACCAGCGGCGAATACATCTCGATCGCCGCCTGAATCGGTGCGTGATATCCGTAGGCGACGGCGGACACGGCAAGCGTCGAAGCCACGGCGAGCGGACGCATGGCCGGCGGCAGGATCGGTGCGTCCGTCCATCGTTTCAGCAACACGACGGTAACGAGCGCGCCGAGCATCCACCCCGCGATCACCTCGGACGCGCTATGTGCATCGTCGCGTACGCGTGCAACGCCGATCGTCGCGGCGAGGACGAGCCCCGGCAACAGCGCCGGGCCAGGGCGAACGTTCCACCCGTCGTGCAGCATCAGCAGGCACGCCATCGGCCAGACAGTCGCGGCAAGCATCGTGTGCCCGCTGATCATGCGGAAGTTCATCGAGCGGATCTGCAACCCGCATCCGGCATAGAGAACTTTCGTCAGTCCGACGGCGAGCATCGCGACGGCAAGCAGCACGACCCACGACAACGCAATGCGCCAGCCATACATCGAACGAGTGAGCCACGCGAAACAGATGGCGGCAAGCGGCAGCGTCAGCGCCGCTTCACCGAGGTTGCCGATAGCGAGCCACATGTCCGGTCCTCGCTGGACGAAACGGAGTTATCGATCGCTCGTGGGATGAAAAGCCGGCAACGCGACGCGCCGCGCGTCACCGCGGCGCACGATCGGCATCAGACGACCAGCTGTTCCGACATCCGCGCAAGCAAATACCGCTCGAAGTCCGCCGCAACCTCCGGATGCCGCAGCGCGAACTCGATCGTCGCCTTCAGGTACCCGAGCTTGCTGCCGCAATCGAAGCGCGTGCCGTCGTAGCGATACGCGAGCACCTGTTCATCGGTGAGCAGCGACTGGATCGCGTCGGTCAATTGCAATTCGCCGCCCGCGCCGGGTTTGAGCCCGCGGAGATGCTCGAAGATCTTCGGTTTCAACACGTAACGGCCGACGACACCGAAGTTCGACGGCGCATTCGCCGGTTCGGGCTTCTCGACGATGCCGGACAGCTTGAAGAGATCGTCTTCCCAGCGCTTGCCGTCGATCACGCCATAGGATTTCGAATCTTCAGGAGCGATTTCCTCGACCCCGATGACCGACGCGTGATAGTGATCGAAGACGTCGATCATCTGGCGTAACACCGGCTTCGGGGCATCGAGCAAATCGTCGGCGAGGATCACCGCGAACGGATTGTCGCCGACGAGCTTCTCCGCGCACAGCACGGCATGACCGAGCCCGAGCGCTTCGGCCTGGCGCACGTAAAAGCAGTCGACATGGCTCGGCTTGATGCTGCGCACCAGCGACAGCAGCTTGTCCTTGCCGCGTGCCTCGAGCTCCGCCTCGATCTCGTACGACTTGTCGAAATGATCTTCGATCGCGCGCTTGCTGCGGCCGGTCACGAAGATCATCTCCGTGATGCCCGCTTCGATCGCTTCCTCGACCGCATACTGGATCAATGGTTTGTCCACGACCGGCAGCATTTCCTTGGGACTGGCCTTGGTGGCCGGCAGGAACCGCGTGCCCAGGCCGGCGACCGGAAAGACGGCTTTCGTCACTTTCAACATAGTGGTAATTCCATGAGTTCGGAATGAAGAGCAGACAACGTCGAGGTGCGATGTCGGTGTCCGGACGCAACAAGAGATTCGAAGTCGCACAGGACGCAATTGCTCGGCCGCGCACGTGCGATTCGGGAAATCCTAATGTGTTCGGAAATAAAGCGGCGACTGAATCTTGGACGAATCCGACAGGTTGATTGCGAAACCATACGTTGGCGCAAGAATTATTTTGAAACAGTGTGCAAATGGCCGGCTCGGCGTTATATAGCGGATGACGGCTGTCGTTTGTCGACAGGCGTTCGCTTGGTTGGGATACGGTTCGAAGCGAAAGCCCGGAACCCGGTCGGATTTTTGCAGATGCGAGTGTGTGCCGATGCATCGCGTTCACGGGCATGTCTTTAGGAGAGCGTGATGACGGAAGAGGATGATATTTGCCGGGCGTTGGGCGCACTCGATCCTGCCTATCTCGAACTGATGCAGCAGATGTTGAAGATCGATTGCGAGGTCGCGGCACGCGAGTTGGGCATCTCGAATCAGATCGCGTCACGGATCATCGCGCTGACGCCAACCGAGATCGAAGCGCTGGTCGGCCGCGGATCGCAGCCGTAGCTGGCAACGCTGGCGTCGTCTCGTCGCAACACCTGCTGGCAAATGTGCGGGCCGGATTGCGATGGTGGCCCCGCTGCCGGGAGCCGTCGAGTTTCCGGCATGCGTGGACGAAAACGCGCCACGGTCCCGCTATATGCGAAGGAAGAAAAAGAACCGAACGAAATATATTTAGCGTTGAAACGCAATTGCCAAACAGAAGGGCGAAAGTGGAGTCACCATGACGCATTCGACCATAGACACCATGACGATATCCGAACAACGGCAGCGCACCGGCTGGGCCGGTGTCTGGCTTCCATGCACCGATCCTCCCGCGGAACCGATGTGGTGTGAGGGCCGATGGCCGGGACATCCGTACGGCTTTCCCGTGTATTGGGACGGCACCAAATGGTGCAGCAAGATTTTCGGCGCCCGCGGCGATTTCTGGCGCGAGCGCGTGATACGGGCTGCATAGCAGGCATCTGACGGCGGCGCTGCGCGTTCCGGCAAGCATTTGGGTGGGCCGGCGATCTTCACGCGACTTTGCCGAACCGCATGTCGCCGGTCCGTCGTGTCGTGCATTCACGAACGGAAATACGGGCAACCCGCGAGGTGGCGGATTACCGCTAGGTTTTGTCCGCTCGTCGCCGTGCGCGACACGTAGAGTGCGGGGCCGAAACTCCGCGTATTGCCAATACGCGCCCTGCGGCCGGCTGAATGCAATCACCGTCCAAAATCAGGAACGCCCATGCCCGAACAGGACGACATCTTCGACGCGATTGCGGAATTCAACCGTTCGTATCTGACGCTTGCCCAGCGCTTGCTGCAAGCGGATCGCGAAGCGGCGAAACAACAACTGGGCATGTCGGATGAGACGGCTGCGATCGTCGCCGCATTGACGCCGGCACAGATCGACGAACTCGCCGAGCGTCGCGAACTGTTCTGCGAATTCCGCGCGGAATCCTCGCCCGGCCGGGCCTGATACGGCAACCTTTCCAACGTTTCATGCGTCGCGCCGCGCACGAGCCTGGCCGTATACCGGCTTGCCTGTCCGCGACCGATCGCAGCTCGGCGCCCGCCGAGGCCGCAGCCGTCAATTGTCGGCAGTGGCCGATAGTTTGGCGTTTTTCGGCTAGATATCAAATCCCATTCGTCTAATTGGATTCGCTACGATGCGCAAAAACGCTGTTGCCACGATGTCCGCACGCGAAGCACACGATGCGGCCACGCCGATAATTGTCTTTCACCGGGGATTCGTCGTCCATGCAGGGAATGTTGGAGCATCTACTCGAGCGCCAAGTATCGATCCAATGGCGCGGCTTCCTGGAGGCATTGGCCGGTGAATTCACCGATCAGCTCGATCGGGACGAGCTGAGGCAATTGATGGCGCGCATCGGCATGCGCTTCGCAGCCGCGCATCCACTTGGCCCTTGCGAGTCGACGGACGATCTCGCGGATGCATTGAATGCCCGCTGGCGCGACATCCAGTGGGGTTACGCCGAACTGTCCGACGAGCACGATTTCCTGCGCATCGTTCATTACGCCGCGCCGTTGCGCGCGTTCGGCGACGGCTGTCTCGCATGGTCTTCCGCCTTCCTCGAAGGCGCGTATCAGGGCTGGTTCGACAGTGTCGGCGCGACCGGTTTGCGCGTGACGCAGGACGTCGCGCCGCCGGACGATTCGCGGATCGAGCTGCGTGTTGCGCGCGCAAAGAGCTGAGCGACCGGGCCGGCCGGAACTACCGCGACAACCAATGGGCACGCTATGTCGACTTCACGGGATATCGAATCGTTGTTCAAGCGTTTTGGCGGCGATGCCGGACGCTATCACGAAGTACGTGCGGAAGCGGATGCCGAAGTGGCCCGCGCGCGTTGGCCGCTGCTCGGCGGTGTCGAATTGCGCGCGAGCGCGTCGCAGGGGCAGCCGGGCGCAGGGTCGCCGGACGGCGCGGATAGCCTGCGCAAAATCGTACTGGCCGACACGCGTGCGTTGCCTGCGTCCGCGCAGGATAACGGCGGGCGGGAACCAGCATCCGGCACGCTGAAGAAGCTGGTCGGCAGGCCGGCGGCATCGGATGGCACGGACACGCAAGGTCCGTCACAGCCGCTGGTTCGGTTGTTCGAGCGGCTGCGCACGGAGCCGACGGGAGAGGCGCCGAAGAAGCCATCGGTGTGGACCGGCCGCTCATGAAAATCGTCGCGATCGCTTCGGCAAAGGGCGGCGTCGGCAAGACGACGCTGGCGGCGAATCTCGCGGCCGTGTTGGCGGCGTCGCGGCGCCGGCGCGTGAGCGTGGTGGATCTCGATCCGCAGAATGCGCTGAAGCTGCATTTCGGCGTGCCGCTCGACATGACCGACGGGCTCGCCCATGCCGCGCTCGACAGGCTGAACTGGCCGGCGGTGGTCGTCGACGGGATCACGGTGTTTCCATTCGGCCTGGTCAGCGAAACGGATCAGCGCCGCTTCGAGCGGCTGCTCGACCGCGATCCGTCGTGGCTCGCGCACGGGCTTGCCGCGCTCGGGCTCGGCGACGACGACATCGTGATCATCGATACACCGCCGGGCACCTCGGTATACATGCGCGCCGCGCTGACGGCCGCGCATTTCGTGCTCAAGGTCGTGCTGGCCGATGCGGCCTCGTACGCAACGATTCCGCAGATGCGGCGGATGCTCGACGCGTATGCCGCGAGCCGCGCGGATTTCGTGGGTGACGGCTACGTGGTCAATCAGGTCGATCAGTCGCGCGAGTTGGGCCGCGATGTGCTGCGCGTGCTGTGCGACAGCCTCGGCGCGGCCCGGTTCGGCGGCGTGATTCACCGCGATGAAGGAGTCGCGGAATCGCTCGCGTCCCGGACGACCGTGAATCGCTACGACCCGCGTTCGCAGGCCGCCGCCGACCTGAACGCGTGCGGTGCATGGCTCGAGCGCGTGCTCGAACGGCGCGACACCGCGCGGAGCATCGCTTGAGCGCCCGCGGGGAGGGCGCGCGGCCGTCGGCGGTCGACCGGTTCGTCGATGCGTTGCCCGGGAGCGGCTGGTTCGTCGCGCTGCCGGTGGCCGCATGCACGCTGCTGGCGCTGTATTTCGTGTGTACGGTGCCGCTCGACGCGATCGGGCAGCTCGTGTTCGCCACCTGCTGCATCGCCTGTTCGCTGGTGGTCCGTCGCCTGGGCGGACGCTATGCGACGCTCGTCATGATCGTGCTGTCGGTGGTGGCCACCGGCCGTTACATGTATTGGAGATTGTCCGGCACGCTGGTGTGGTCGCATCCGCTCGACGCGGTGTGGGGCACGCTGCTCGCGGCGGCCGAAGTCTATGCGGCGGCGGTGCTGATCCTCGGCTACTTCCAGACCGCGTGGCCGCTCGGGCGCAAGCCGCTGCCGTTGCCCGCGTCGCGCGCGCATTGGCCGAGCGTCGACGTGTTCATTCCGACGTACAACGAACCGTTGAGCGTCGTCAAGCCGACCATCTACGCGGCGCTCGCGCTGGATTACCCGACCGACAAGCTGTCGATCCACGTGCTGGACGACGGACGTCGCCCGGAATTCCGCGCGTTCTGCGAGTCGGTCGGCGTGCACTGGACGATTCGCGATCACAATCGCCATGCCAAGGCCGGCAACCTCAACGAAGCGTTGAAGATCACCGACGGCGAATACATCGCGATCTTCGATTGCGATCATGTGCCGACGCGCTCGTTCCTGCAGATCTGTCTAGGCTGGTTCATTCGGGATCCGAAGCTGTCGATGCTGCAGACGCCGCATCACTTCTTTTCGCCGGACCCGTTCGAGCGCAACCTCGGCATTTTCAGAAAGGTGCCGAACGAAGGCGAACTGTTCTACGGACTGGTGCAGGACGGCAACGATCTCTGGAACGCGACGTTTTTCTGCGGATCGTGCGCGCTGATGCGCCGCTCGATGGTGGAGGAGATCGGCGGCATCGCGACGGAGACGGTGACCGAGGATGCGCACACCGCGCTCAAGCTGCATCGCCGCGGCTATACGACGGCCTATCTTGCGATACCGCAGGCGGCGGGGCTGGCCACCGAGAGCCTGACCGGGCACATCGGCCAGCGCATCCGCTGGGCGCGCGGCATGACGCAGATATTCCGCATCGACAACCCGCTGTTCGGGCGCGGACTGACGCTGAGCCAGCGGCTGTGCTACCTGAACGCGATGATGCATTTTTTCTACGGGATCCCGCGGCTCGTGTTCCTGACCGCGCCGCTGTCGTTCCTGTTCTTCGACGCACATGTGATCCATGCCCCGGCCACGATGCTTGCGCTCTATGCGCTGCCGCACGTCATCCATGCAAACGTGACGAACTCGCGGATGCAGGGCCGCTTCCGGCATTCGTTCTGGGCCGAAGTCTACGAAGCCGTGCTCGCGTCGTACATCGCGCTGCCGACGATGCTTGCGCTGATCAATCCCCGGCTGGGCAAGTTCAACGTGACGGCCAAGGGCGGACGCATCGACCGTGGCTACTTCGACTGGGCAGTGTCGAAACCGTATCTGAGCCTGGTGGTCCTGAACGTGATCGGCCTCGCGGTGGGCGTCCTGAACCTGTCGCTCAACCGTCACGTCGGCAGCGAAGTCCAGACGACGGCGTTCAATCTGGCATGGACGACCTACAACATCCTGATTCTGGGTCTCGCCGTCGCGGCGGCGAACGAGCGCCGGCAGGTACGCGTGTCCCATCGTGTCGCGGCGCGGATTCCGGTCATGCTGCGCTTCGCGAATGGCCGGACGCTGGCATGCGAAACGCGTGACTACTCGGAGGGCGGGATCGGCGTGGCGGTCCCCGACGATGCGCGCATTCCGCGTGGCGAACCGGTGACGGTATCGCTGTTTCGCGGTATCGAAGAGTACGCATTTCCCGCGACGGTCGAATACGTCGAACCGGGGCGCGTCGGCATCCGGTTCGAGAGCCTGTCGCAGCAGCAGGAGTTCGATCTCGTCAGTTCGACCTTTGCCCGAGCCGACGCATGGGTCGACTGGACGGACGGCCGCCGTCCCGATTCGCCGCTGCGTGCGTTCCTGCATCTGTTGAAGGTCGGCGTGCAGGGCTTGCTTCGCCTGATCGCACGCCTGTACGCGGACCTGCGCGTGTACGCGCGTGGCGGCCGCAGCAACGAAAAAAAATAGCATGAGGCGGAAAGAATGACGTGGGCGTCGCGACAGCGCGGCAGCACGCGCCGCAAGGCGTGCATTTCGCAGGGCGCGGTTGTCGCGGTTCCTGCACGTGTCGGCCGGTATGCGCGCATGTCGCGCAGGATGGTGTCGCTACTGCTCTGGGCAATGGCGGGCGGCATCGCATCGGGCAGCTGGGCCGCGGCCGCCGGGATGCAGGCACCCGGCGCGATGCGCGCGGCGGACGGCGCGATGTCGTCGGGCGATGCGGCGCCGCCGTCGCCGGCCATAGTCGTCGGGCCCGACACCGCGCGCCCCGCGCCGCTCGCCGAACCGGTGCCGGCGGCCGACGCCGCGCGTCGCCGCTTCGGTATGCTGCCGACCACGGCCGAGCCCGGCACGCTCGTGCCCGGCGGCCGGCGCCAGGCATTGACGTTCGCGGATCTCGGGGCACGCGATCCGCTGCAGCTGCGGGGCACCGACGGCCAGAACGGCATCGCGTTCTCCGTCCGGCGCGACGAGGTCGTCATGGGCGCGACGCTGCATCTGGTCTACAGCTACTCGCCCGCGCTGCTGCCGGATCTGTCGCAGCTCAAGGTGCTGATCAACGGCGAAGTGGCGGCGACGCTGCCGTTGCCGGCCGCTCAAGCCGGCATGACGGTTGCGCGCGACGTGTCGATCGATCCGCGCTTCGTCACCGAGTACAACCATCTGAACGTTCAGTTGATCGGTCATTACACGAAAGACTGCGAAGATCCCGCCAACTCGTCGCTGTGGGCAACGGTGAGCAACGCGAGCCGGCTCGAGCTGACCTACGCGGCGTTGCCGGAGCGGCCGGAACTCGGCGTCCTGCCCGCACCGTTCTTCGATTCGCGGGACGTCCGGCGGCTCGAGCTGCCGTTCGCATTCGCCGCGCGACCGCCGCGGGAGACGCTGGAAGCGGCGGGCATCGTCGCGTCGTGGTTCGGCGCGCTGGCCTCGTATCGCGGCGCGCGGTTTCCTGCCCGGCCCGGCAGCCTGCCTGAATCGGGCAACGCGGTGGTGTTCGCGACGGCCGACGATCGTCTGGACGGCGTGACGCTGCCGGCGATCGACGGACCGACGCTGGCCGTCGTCGAGCGGCAGGCGCCGGCTCACGGCCAACTGCTGCTGGTGCTCGGTCGCACGCCGGACGAAGTGAAGGTCGCCGCGCTCACGCTCGTGCTCGGCAGCAAGACGCTTGCGGGTACGCATGCCACGGTGAGCCGGCTCGAGAACGTCGCGCCGCGCGTGCCGTACGACGCGCCGAACTGGCTGTCGTCGACGCGCCCGGTGCGGCTCGGCGAACTCGCCGACGGGCGCGCGCTCAGCGTGTCCGGCTACGACGCGGGCGCCGTCCGGATCGATCTGCGCGTCGCCCCCGATCTGTTCACCTGGGATACGCGCGGCGCGCCGATCGACCTGCGTTATCGCTACACGCCGACGCTGCGCGCGGACCGTTCGTCGCTCAACCTGAGCGTCGGCGACACGTTCGTGAAGGCGTTGCCGATCCCGGCACGGGAAACGTCGCGCTGGAGCCTGAGCCGCTACCTGCCGTTCGTCGCCAACGGTATCGACCGCGCGACGCTGCACGTGCCGCCGCTGCTGCTCACGCCGCGCACGCCGTTGCAGTTGCACTTCTTCTACGAGATCCCGGACATGGGCCGATGCACGGGGCGGCTGCTGCAGAACGTCGCGGGTTCGATCGACCCGGACTCGACGATCGACGTGTCGTCGTTTCCGCACTACAAGGCGCTGCCCGACCTCGCCGCGTTTGCGAACAGCGGCTTTCCGTTCACGCGGATGGCCGACCTGTCGGACACGGCCGTCGTGCTGCCCGCCGAGCCGGGCGCGGACGTCTACGGCCTGTACCTGCTCGCGATGGGGCGCATGGGCGTGTCGACGGGCTATCCGGTCAGCGGTGTGACGGTGACGGACGCCGCCGGTGTCGGCGCGTTCGCGTCCAAGGATCTGCTGATTCTCGGCGCGCCGGACACCCAGCCGCTGCTGACCCGCTGGGCGGCGCGCATGCCGTTCGGCACGGATCGCGACGGCGGCCTGTTTGGCGGCCGGTTCGGCGGCCTGTTCGGCGGCGCCGAGGCGGCGCCGTCGCCTGGCGCCGAGCGCGAACGCGTGCGCGCCGGCCTGTCGATCGTCTCGGACGGCACGCGCGCGCTGATCGCCGGCTTCGAGTCGCCGTTGCGCAAGACGCGCAGCGCCGTCGCGTTGATCAGCGCGAGCGGGCAGGCGGACGAGGCGCTCGGCCGCGCGCTGCTCGACGACGACATGCTCACGTCGGTCCAGGGCGCGATGGTCGTGATTCGCGATCGCACCGTCACGGTGACGTCGAACGAAACGTCGTATCACGTCGGTGCGCTGCCGCCGCTCACTTACCTGCGCTGGTTTCTGTCGGGGCGTCCGCTGCTGCTTGCGCTGTTCAGCGTGCTGGCCGCGTTCGTCGCGGCGGCGCTCTTCTATCGTCTGCTGCGTGCGCGTGCGGCGCGCCGGCTGAAGGAGTGACATGCGAAACCGACGGTTACGCGGGCTCGGCGCCGCCCGCGCGGGCGGTATCGCGAGTCTGCTGCTCGCGCTGACACTGCCGCACGCGGCGGCGGCCGGCAGCGACCCGCTGAAGGTACTCGTCGATCAGGGGCGATACTGGCAGGCGCATGGCCGGGGCGACCTCGCGGCGCAGGCCTGGAAGAAGGTGCTGGGCGTCGATCCGAATCAGCCCGACGCGCTGTTCGGCATGGGCATGGTGCTCGCCGATCGCAAGGACGTCGACGGTGCGCGCCGCTACCTGGAACAGTTGCGCCGGATCGCGCCCGGCTTCGCGCGGACCGACGAGCTGGGCCAGCGTCTGGGCGAGACGAGCGTGCGCGACGGCGAGATCAGCGACGCGCGCCGCCTCGCGCAGACGGGGCAGAGCGCGCTGGCCGCGCAACAGTATCAGCGCGCGCTGCAAGGCGCGCCGTCGTCGCCCGCGCTGCAGCTCGAGTACTTCCAGGCGCTCGCGGCGACGCCGAGCGGATGGGCCGAAGCCCGCCGCGGCCTGGAGCGTCTCGCGCGTGACAACCCCGACGATCCGCGCTACGCACTCGCGTATGCGCAGCACCTGACCTATCGCGACGCGACGCGCCGCGACGGCATCGCGCGGCTCGAGTCGTTGTCCGCCGACGCGAAAGTCGGGAAAGCGGCGCGCGAGAGCTGGCGCCAGGCGCTGCTCTGGCTCGCGGCCAGGCCGTCGGATCAGGCGCGCTACCTCGCCTATCTGAAGGTGGTGCCCGACGATCCGCCGGTCAAGGCACGCTACGACAGCATGGTGCGACAGGACCAAACCGCGCGCGAGGGCGATCAACGCAGCGCCTCGAACGAAGCGCGCGGCCACGCGATCGAGGATGGCTTTGCGGCACTCGAGCGCGGCGATCTGGACACGGCGCGCGCCCGCTTCAATGCCGTGCTCGCCACGTCGCCGAACGACAGCGACGCGCTGGGCGGCCGCGGCATCGTCGAGCTGAAGCAGGAGCACTTCGCGCAGGCACGCAGCGATCTGGAGCGCGCGTCGCGAGGCGGGAATGCGGCGCGCTGGCGCTCGGCGCTCGGCAGTGCGACGTACTGGTCGTACACGAGCGAGGCGCTCGGCGCGCAAAGCAACGGCGACTTCGCGCGAGCGAAGGCGCTGTTCGAACGCGCGATTCTTGCGGATCCGTCGAACGTCACCGCGCAGGTGATGCTCGGCGACGCGCTGCTGGAGAATCGCGATGCGCGCGGCGCCGAGCAGGCGTACCGGATGGCGCTGCGGCGTCAGTCCGACAACCCGGACGCGATACGCGGTCTGGTCGGCGCGCTGGCCGCGCAGGGGCGCGGCGACGAAGCGTTGCAGTTCGCGACGCAACTGAGCGCCGAGCAGCAGTCGAAGGCCGGCGGCCTCGACCGGTTGCGTCGTACGGCCGAGGCCGCGCAGGCGCGGCAAGCCGAAGCGCGCGGCGATCTGGGCACGGCGCGCAGCCTGTTCGAGGACGCGCTTGCCGGCAATCCGGACGATCCGTGGCTGCGGCTGGATCTGGCGCGCGTGTACGTGCGGCAAGGCGCGATCGCGTCGGCGCGCAGCATGATGGACGGATTACTGGCCGAACGGCCCGACATGACCGACGCACTCTATGCCGGCGCGCTGCTGGCCGAGCAGACGCAAGACTGGAGCCTCGGGCTGCAGCGGCTGGAGCGCATCGCGCCCGCGCAACGCACGGCGGCGATGACGACGTTGCAGCACCGCCTCTGGGTGGGCCAGCAGGTTGCACTCGCGACACGGCTGGTGCGCGAAGGCCGCCGCGCGCAGGCGCTCGGGGTGCTGCACGACGCCGAGGGGATCGGCCAGTCGGTGCCGGGACTCGCGGCGCAGTTGTCGGCGGGCTATGCGGCGGCCGGCGACACGTCGCGTGCGCTCTGGATCGTGCAGCGTGCGCTGGCCCGCGAGCCGGACAACGCCGATTTGCTGCTGCAGTACGCGCGGACGCTGCTGACCGTGCGCAACGATGCGCTGCTGAGCGACGCGATGCGCCGGCTTGCCGCGCTGCCGCTGTCGCCCGCGCAGCGCGGCGACTTCGAACGCCTGAACCTCGAGATAGTCGTGCGTCAGGCCGATGCGGTGCGCCAGGCCGGCGACCTCGCCGGCGGCTACGCCGTCATCGCGCCGTGGCTGGCCGCGATGCCGGACAGTCCCGAACTCCAGGCCGCGCTCGCGCGGCTGTACACGTCGGCCGGCGACGCGCCGAACGCGCTGAAATGCTATCGGGTCGCGCTGGCCCGCCGGCCCGACGATACGGGATTGCTGGTCGCGGCGATCTACGCGGCGAGCAGCGCGAAGGCATGGCGCGACGGTGAAGCGTTCGCGGCCACGGCGCTGCGTATCGCGCCCGACGACCCGGGCTTGCTTGCCGCGACCGGCCGGCTGTATCGCGCGGAGGGGAATCTTTCGCTCGCCGCGCAGTATCTGCAGCGTTCGCTGCTGGCCGCCAATACGCCGCCGCCGGGCAGCAAGACGGCGCCATCGAACGTGCCGCGCGGCTGGGAAGACGCGATGCGGCGCATCGGCGCGAACCCGCTGCCCGGTACCAATCCGTTCGAAGGCAAGACCGCCGTCGATGTCGTTCATCCGTCGACCGGCTTCGGGGCCGCGGTATCGCCGCTGCCAGGCGTGCCTTCCTGGTCCACCCCGTCTTCTTCCGCTCCGACCGTGCCCTATACGATGCCTCCCGCGCCGCCCGCGACCTACGTCACCCCGTCCGCCGTGCCGGCCGCGCGCATGGTGCCGCTCGCCATGCCGCCGCAGGCGGTCACGCCCGATCCCGGCGATCCCGGCGGCTATGGCCCGGCCGCCGCCGGCGCGGGCGAGTCGGGCGGGCCCGCGACCGCGCGGCGCTATCAGTCCTACCAGTCCTATCAGCCCTATCGGGAGCCTGCCGCCGACGTACCGCCGGCGGGGGCGTCCGCAGGATGCGTGGCGCAGTCCGATCCGAACGACGACTGTGCCGGCTACGTCGCCACGCCGTGGCCGATGTCGCCCGCGTCGCGGGCCGCAGCGGCGACCGGTTCGCCGGCGGCCGCGTCCGGTGCCAGGCCGGGCCGGCCGGCCCGCGGCGGGACGAAGGTCGCCGCGGCGCGCGCGCCCGTTCTTGCATCGGCCTACGGGCAGGCCGATGCGCCGCCTCGCTATATCCCGCAGCCGCCGGCCGGCTATGCGGGAAGCGAGGCCGTGGCCCGTGCGCCGCAGCGGGATGCGGGCGCGGGCGCCAACGCCCAGATGCTCGACGTCGCGTCGGAACTGGCCCAGGTGAACAGCGAGCAGGCCAGCACGGCATCGGGCGGCCTCGTGTTCCGAAACCGGACGGGCGAGGCGGGGCTGTCCGGCCTCACCGACATCGAGGCGCCGCTGGAAGGGCGTATCAAGGCAGGCAACGGTCACGTCGTCGTGACCGCCACGCCGGTCATGCTCGACGGCGGCAACTCGGCCACCGACGTGCCGACCCTCGCCCGGTTCGGCGCGGGGCTCTCGAGGTCGGCCGGCGGCGGCTCGCCGGGTTCCGAAACCGCGAGCGGCGTCGGTCTCTCCCTGGGTTACGAAGGCAAGCAATTGAAGGCCGACATCGGCGCGACGCCGGTCGGGTTTCCGTACCAGGATGTGGTCGGCGGCGTGCGCTTCAACGGTGCGATCACCGATCGGGCGGCCTACTCGCTGGCCGTCACGCGTCGCGCGGTGACCGACAGCCTGCTGTCGTTCGCGGGCGCACGCGATGCGAGTGCCGGCCTCAAGTGGGGCGGCGTGACGCGCAGCGGCGCGCGCGGCGCGCTGAGCTGGGACGACGGCACCAGCGGCGCGTACGTCGCGGGCGCGTTCGACTACTACGACGGCCATCACGTCGAACGCAACTTCGCCGGCAAGGGCAGCGGCGGCGCCTATACGCGCCTGCTGCGCGACGCCGACCGGACGCTCACCGTGGGCGTCAATGCGACGTGGATGCGCTTCAGCAAGAACCAGTCGTATTTCACGTACGGCCAGGGCGGCTATTTCAGTCCGCAGCAATACGTGATCCTGAATATACCGGTCGAGTACGCGGGACGAACGGGCGCGTTTGCGTACGATTTGAGCGGTTCGTTCGGCGTGCAGCATTACCGGCAGAACGCGGTGCCGTATTTCCCGCTCGATTCCGGCATGCAGGCGCAAGCGGCCGCGAATGCCGCCGCCAGCCAGGCGGTAGGGCTGGACGCGGGGGCCGTGTATCCCGCGCGCAGCAAGACGGGCATCGCGTATTCGCTCGCCGCGCGCGGCGAATACCAGGTCGCGCCGCAGCTGGCCGTCGGTGGAGCGGCTTCATTCGGCAATGCGTATCAGTACCGCGAGTGGACGGCGGCCGTCTATCTCCGTTACAGCTTTACGCCGCAAGGCGGCCTGCCGGCGTTCCCGCCGCGCACGTTCACGTCGCCGTATCTCGCCGACGCCGACTGAACGGATCCGCATCGCGCCGTGGCGATGCCGCGCGAATCGACGTGCACGCCACGGTACGCGCGCCGGCGCGCGCTGGCGGATCCGTTCAGAGCTTTGTCGGTCCGGCGCTGCGTTCGCGACGTACAGTGTGTCATCGAAAATCCGGCGAGTGCCGAACCACCGGGTCGAAGCGAATCGACCGGCAAAGCACACGCGCTGGCCCTTCAAGACCGACCATGGCCGAACAACACGACATTTCCGATGCGATCGCGGAATTCAATCGATCGTATCTCATGCTTGCGAAGTGGCTGCTCCTCGTCAACCGGAGCGAGGCCACACGACAACTCGGCGTCTCGGAAATGACGGCATCGCGCATCGCATCGCTGACACTGGCCCAGATCGACCACCTCGCCACGCGCGGCAAGCTGTTTTGCGAGTTTCGCGACGAGTTCGCGCCAGGCTGTGCGTGAGTTCGTTGCGCGACGGTTCACCATCGTCAGGACGCAGGGACGTACGCGCGCCGTGACGGCATCCTGAATCCGAACGCAGTGCGCGATCACGCAACGGTCCGACTGCTTCGTGCACGCAACCCAGAGAGAATCGATGATCTCCCAATCCATCTTCAAGGCATATGACATTCGCGGTGTGGTCGGCAAG